>NZ_JBIWAL010000021.1:0-104816 GCF_044760045.1 Pseudomonas sp. NPDC098747
AATCAAAAGGATAAAAACGATAACTACAAACTTAATCACAATCTTTACCTACACAAATAACATCCTATCATTGGAAATGTGCGGCTGCAAAGCATCGTGTGCGTAAGGCAGCGGCGGCAATTCGAAAGCCATGATGATTCTCCTAATCAGGTCTGTTGCGGTGAGCGCAAGGCCGATCACGGGCGGCCAGAAATGCACCGACGAGTTTTTACTCTTTGCGGCGCAGGGTTCGGATCATAGCACCGGGGTTGCGGCTTAACCACGCAACAACTGTGTGGAATAGAGGTTCCAGAGCCTTTTGGAATAATTCAGGGCGCAAGTATCAATTGCCCCGCCACCGTGAACATCATCACCGCAACCAACAGATCGAGAATCCGCCACGTGCTCGGGCGTGCCAGCCACGGCGCCAACCACGCAGCACCCAGCGCCAACGTGAAAAACCACAGCAGCGATGCACTCGCCGCGCCGACTACATAAGCGCCCGGCACCGATTGCTGTGCACCGAGCGAGCCGATCAACAACACCGTATCCAGATAAACGTGCGGGTTGAGCAACGTCACCGCCAGGGCACTGAGCATCACCGCTCGTAGCGAACGCACGGTCTGGTTCCCGCCCTGATCCAGACTCTGTTTCGAGAACGCCCGGCGCAGCGCCTGGCTGCCATACCAGATCAGAAATGTCGCGCCGCCCCAACGGGCGATCGCCAGCAGCGTTGGACTCTGCGCCAGAATCGTCGCCAGGCCGAAAACCCCGGCAGCGACCAGCAGCGCATCGCACACCACGCACAGCGCCGCCACCGGCAAGTGATGCTCGCGGCGCAGGCTTTGCGCGAGGACAAAAGCGTTTTGCGTGCCGATCGCCATGATCAGTCCCAACGCCACCAGCAAGCCGTTCACATAGCTCTGCCACATATTATTTACTCCGCATTGGCTGCGAGATCGCGCAGGGTGCAGAACACGCATTCGCCCGCATTGAGTTGGGCGCTCATGCTGCGCAGCAAGGTCGTGAGTGAAGTTATGCCAGCCATGAGTGAAGTCCTTGAGTAAGAGTGCTTGCTGGCTATTCTCGGGCCGAAAGCTGTATAAGAAAAACCAATAGTCCTGATCGCTCATTAGGAAAACTGATGTTCGACTACAAATTGCTTTCCGCTCTGGCCGCCGTGGTCGAGCAGGCCGGATTCGAACGGGCGGCCCAGGTGCTGGGCCTCTCGCAATCGGCGATTTCGCAGCGGATCAAACTGCTCGAAGCGCGGGTCGGCCAACCGGTGCTGGTGCGCGGCACACCGCCGTCCCCGACCGAGATTGGCCGCCGTCTGCTCAACCATGTGCAGCAGGTGCGTTTGCTTGAGCGCGACTTGCAAACCCTCGTGCCTGCTTTGGATGAAGAAGGGCTGCCGGAACGCCTGCGTATTGCTCTTAACGCCGATAGCCTCGCCACGTGGTGGGCGCCAGCGGTGGGGGATTTCTGCGCCGAACAACACTTGTTGCTCGATCTGATCGTCGAAGACCAGACCGTCGGCCTCAAACGCATGCGTGCCGGTGAAGTGGCCGCGTGCCTGTGCGCCAGCGAACGTCCGGTTGCGGGCGCGCGTAGCGTCTTGCTCGGCGCCATGCGTTATCGCGCAATGGCCAGCCCGGCGTTTATCGAACGGCATTTCCCAGATGGCGTGCGCGCCGAACAACTGCCGCGCACCCCGGCGCTGGTGTTTGGCCCGGACGATTTCCTCCAGCATCGCTATCTGGCATCGCTGGGCGTTGATGGCGGCTTCGAGCATCACTTGTGCCCCTCATCCGAAGGTTTTATCCGTCTGGCCGAGGCCGGTTTGGGCTGGGGCCTGGTACCGGAACTGCAAGTGCGCGAGCAATTGCAACGCGGCGTGTTGCGCGAATTGTTGCCAGATAAACCGATCGATGTGCCGCTGTACTGGCATCATTGGCGCAATGGCGGACAACTGCTGGGTTTGTTGACCGAGCAATTGGTACGTTCTTCAGCGCAATGGCTGGTGCCCTTGGACTGACGGCCAGCGTCAAGAAACACGTATCAGGTAAATGAAAGACTTCGGAGCTCTACATGAAAATTCTGGTCACCGGCGCAAGCGGCTTCATTGGCGGACGCTTTGCGCGTTTTGCCCTGGAGCAGGGCCTGGACGTGCGAGTCAACGGTCGCCGGGCCGAAAGCGTCGAGCATCTGGTGCGTCGTGGCGCCGAGTTTGTCCCCGGTGATCTGACCGATCCGCAGCTGGCGCGCGACCTCTGCGCCGACGTCGAGGCGGTGGTGCATTGCGCTGGCGCGGTCGGATTGTGGGGGCGTTATCAGGACTTCCATCAGGGCAACGTGCAGATCACCGAAAACGTCGTCGAAGCATGCTTGAAACAGCGGGTGCGCCGTCTCGTGCATTTGTCCTCGCCGTCGATTTATTTCGATGGTCGCGATCACTTGGGCCTGACTGAAGAGCAGGTGCCCAAACGCTTCAAGCATCACTATGCCGCGACTAAGTACCTGGCCGAGCAAAAGGTCTTCGGTGCGCAGGAATTCGGCCTGGAAACCATCGCCCTGCGCCCGCGCTTCGTCACCGGCGCTGGCGATATGAGCATTTTCCCGCGTCTGCTGAACATGCAGCGTAAGGGCCGTCTGGCGATTATCGGCAACGGCTTGAACAAGGTCGACTTCACCAGCGTGCACAACCTCAACGAAGCGCTGCTCAGCAGTCTGCTGGCGGCCGGCTCCGCGCTGGGCAAGGCCTACAACATCAGCAACGGCGCGCCAGTGCCGTTGTGGGATGTGGTCAATTACGTGATGCGTAAAATGGATGTCCCACAGGTCACCAAGTATCGATCCTACGGTCTGGCCTACAGTGTCGCGGCGCTGAACGAAGGTGCCTGCAAACTCTGGCCGGGGCGTCCCGAGCCGACGCTGTCGCGTTTGGGCATGCAGGTCATGCAGAAAAATTTCACCCTCGACATCAGCCGCGCACGGCATTATCTGGAATACGATCCGAAAGTCAGCCTGTGGACGGCCCTCGACGAGTTTTGCGCTTGGTGGAAAGCCCAGGACATTCGCTGAAACGCGTTGATACCCATCGGCCGGCCGGCAATGAACCGCCTCGCCGCTTGAGGGTCAATGCCTGCGGCTGCGGCGGTTATACTTCGCAGCATTTAGCCATCACCGCGATTCACAAAGGTTGCCTCAATGTCCATGCGTAATGATGCCCACGACGATTTCGATGATGTACCGAGCCTGCGTGCCGACACCTTCGACGACGATGACGTGCCGACCACCGCCCGCACCTCCGTGCACTCGCGGACCCCGCCTGTGGTCAAGGTCAGGGCGGCCAGCACCGGGCCGTTATGGGCGCTGGTTGGCGCGTTGTTTTTCGCGTTCATCGGTCTGGCATGGTGGAGTTTCCA
The DNA here is from genome assembly GCF_044760045.1 of Pseudomonas sp. NPDC098747. NCBI lineage: Bacteria > Pseudomonadati > Pseudomonadota > Gammaproteobacteria > Pseudomonadales > Pseudomonadaceae > Pseudomonas > Pseudomonas sp. NPDC098747. The sequence continues at coordinate 3,408 of NZ_JBIWAL010000021.1, forward strand.
GCAGATCTCGCTGATGGAGCAGCAACTGGTGGCGACCCAGGAAAGTTTCGCTCGAATCAGCGAGGAAGCGGCGGGGCGCTTGCAGGATATTTCCGGCAAGGTCGTCGCCAGCCAGACCAACGTCAGCACCGACAGCGAAGCCTTGAAGCTGCAGATCAAACAGCTGGAAGGCAAGTTGCTCGATCAGAGCAAACAGCAGCAGGGCGTGGCGGGGCAAGCCAGTGATCTGGACAAGCGTCTGGCGCAGATGAGTGCGCAGACCACCGAGCAGCAGGCTGCCAACACACAGCTGCAAGCGCAGGTAAAAGCCCTGAGTGCAGAGCTGGCAACCGTTAAAAGCACACCAGCCGACACCAGCAAGGTCGACGCGCAGCTCAAGGCTTTCGATGCGCAGTTCAAGAACCTTGGCGCTGATATCGCAGCACTGAAGAAACAGGGTAACCCGAGCGCGGAGATCGATCGTCTGGCGCAGGAAATCGTCATCCTCAAAAGCGTGCAGGACAACCGCCCGGCCACGCCTCAGGGCGGCGTCAATACGGCTGAGTTCGATGCGTTCCGTGGCCAGATGACCCGCAACATCAACACGCTGTCGGCGCAGATCCAGAACTTGCAGCAGCAGATCAATGCGCGGCCCTGAGATCGGATGATGTGTCGATGAACCCTGCGGTTAGGGGAATTATCTGTGGTGAAGGGGATTCATCTGTGGTTGAAGGGGATTTATCTGTGGTTGAAGGGGATTTATCTGTGGCGAGGGGATTTATCCCCGTTGGGCTGCGCAGCAGCCCCAATCCAGACAATTCATTTTTGCTGACCCTCCGCGCGAATGGCCTGGGGGCTGCTTCGCAGCCCAACGGGGATAAATCCCCTCGCCACATGTAAATCTGTGCACAGAGAAATCTCCTTCCACAAATAAATCTGTGCACAGAGAAATCTCCTTCCACAAATAAATCTGTGCACAGAGAAATCTCCTTCCACAAATAAATCTGTGCACAGAGAAATCTCTTTCCACAAATAAATCTGCACAGAGAAGTCTCTTTTCACAGAGAAATCCCTTCCCCACAAAGAAACCCACCCATCAAAGTAAGCCGCGTCATTTTCAGAAACTGTCTGAATACTCGTACATAACCCCAACCCGTCTACGCTCTTGAAACACCAACAAGAACGAGGGATGCGTCATGGGGTTTTTGCATAAAGTCGCTTGGCTCGGCGTGATGCTGTTAGTGGGGTTGGGGCAGGCCAACGCCGCGACCACGGAAAAGGATGACAGCAAGGCTGCTATCGCCCTGCTGGAGAAAGCACTGGCCTATTACCACGACAACGGTGACAAGGCGTTCGCCGCGTTCAGTCGCCAGGGCGAGTTTGTCGACAAGGATCGCTACGTGTTCGTGGTCGACACCAAAGGCGTGATGCTCGCCAGTGGCGGCCCGTCATCGGCGTTGATTGGCCGCGATGTCAGTGAGGTGCTCGGCCCTGATCTGCAAAAAGCCTTCAAGGAAGCGTTGCGGGTGCCGGAAGGCAACGGCATTCAGCAGGCCGAATACCGCTGGCAGAACTGGTCCGACGGCAAGGTTGAGCGCAAGCATGTGTTTTATCAGCGCATCGGCCAGCGCATCCTCGCGGTCGGTTACTACTTGCCCCGGGCGTCGGCGGAACAAGCCAAGGCGTTGCTCGACAAAGCCTCCACCGATCTGGGCAAGGACGAAAAAGGCGCGCTGACGGCGATCAATTCGCTCAAGGGCGGCTATTTGCAGGATGACCTGTATGTGTTCGTGGTCGACCTGAATAACCAGCGCTATGTCGCCCACGGCACCAATCTGCGCCTGATCAATACCGACTTCAGCAAGATCAAGGACCCGGAAGGCAAACCGGTGGGCGAGCCGATTCTGGCGCTGATCGGCAAACAGGATGACGGCGAATACGAATACCGCTGGAAGAACCCGGTGACCGGCAAGGTCGAAGACAAGCATGCGTACCTGAAGAAGGTCGGGCATTTTCTGGTGGCGGTCGGTTACTACAGCCCCTGATCCCACCCCGTACCCCTGTGGGAGCGAGCTTGCTCGCGAAGGCGTACTGTCAACCGACATCAATGTTGAATGACATGCCGCATTCGCGAGCAAGCTCGCTCCCACAGTTTTTTGTGGTGTGTGTTCTATCTCGCGCCGTGCTCACGCCCGCGCAGCAGGTTATTCGGCATCGCAATCGCCGCTGCCAGCCCCAGCAGCGATACCGCCGCGCTGACCCACAGCAAATGCCGGAAGGTCACCGAAAGCTCCGCGCGCAGAGCGTTCTGTGCATCCCCCGGCGCGGCGTTCAAACCGTCCAGCAGCACGTTGCCGGAATGTCCCTCGGCCATCAGCGAACTGCTCGCCAAATGGGTGAAATTCGAATCCTGCAGCAGCGCCAGCAACAGCGCCGACATCAATGCGACGCCCACCGCGCCGCCCAGCGAGCGGAACAGGTTGGTGGTGCTGGTGGCGACGCCAATGTCGCGTTGTTCCACCGAGTTCTGCGTGCCGACCAGTGAAGTCGGGAATTGCATGCCGCCAGCAATACCGCTGAGCAACATGAACAACCCGCTCATCAGCGTCGCCTCGGGCGGGCTGAATGCCATGCCGACAATCGAGATCGGCATCAGGATCGCGCCGGTCAGAATCTGCGGTTTGTAGCGCCCGGTGATGGACGTGCGACGGCCGGCAAAAAACGCCCCGATCGGCAGACCCATGGCCAGCGGCAGCAGGTGCAGCGCGGCGCTGTCGGCACCAGCACCGGTAACGGTTTGAAAGCGCAGTGGCATCAACACGATCAGCGAAATCGCCTGGAAACTGGTGAAGAAAATCGTGCACCAGCACAGCAAGGCATTACGGTTGGCGAACAGATGCATCGGCAGCAACGGCTCCCGCGCGCGACGCTCGTGCCAGACAAAAACCGCCAGCACCACAACAGCGCAAACCAACAGTCCCAGCACTTCGCTGCTGCGCCACGAATGCCCCTGACCGACCTGCGTGATGCCGAGCAACAACGCCGTCAGGCCAATGATCATCAGGAGCGTGCCGAGGTAATCGATGATCGGTTTGCGCTGCGGAATCGGCAGCCCACGCAGGTTGCGATTGGCCACCCACCAGGCGCCGAGGCCGCCCAGTGGCAGGTTGATCAGAAACACCCAGCGCCACGACAGGTACTCGGTCATGTAGCCGCCCAGCACCGGGCCGGCCACGCTCGCGACGGCGTACATGCTGCTGAAGTAACCCTGATAGCGGCCGCGTTCGCGCGGCGGCACGATGTCGCCGATGATCGCCTGGCTGACCGAGATCATCCCGCCCGCACCAATGCCCTGAAGGATCCGCGCCAGCACCAGTTGCTCCATGCTTTGCGCCATGCCGCAGAACAGCGAGGCCAACGTAAACAGGCCCATGCCGAACAACATCAGTTTGCGGCGCCCGTACAAATCGCCGAGCTTGCCGTAGATCGGCACGGCCACGGTCATTGCCACCATGTACCCGGAAATCACCCAGGCCAGCAGGCTGACGTCCTTGAACTGTGCGGAAATGGCCGGCATCGAAACGGCAACGATGGTCTGATCCAGTGCGCCGAGAAAGATCGCCATCATCAGCGCGACCAGCACGCTGCGAATGGCCGGTTTGGGCGTTTCGGGATGATTGAGGTTGGTCACGGGTGAACCTGCGGGCAGTGGAAGTCCCGCAGATCGTCAGGCGAGCGGGGATGCTCGCCAGTGTAAGTCGGTAGCAGGCTATTCGATAGCCTCGTACGGAAGCCCGACGTAATTTTCTGCAATGGTTTTTCGGCCGGCTTCTGAACTGACAAAGTAGTCCAGTTCCGAGGCGCTGATGCGTTGGCTGAAAGCATCGTGATCGTCGAAGCGATGCAGCATCGAGGTCATCCACCAGGAAAAACGCTCGGCCTTCCACACCCGGCGCAGACAAATCTCGGAATATTTCTCCAACAGCTCCGTGCGGCCGTCGCGATAGACCTTCAGCAGAATATTGAACAACGTGCTGACATCGCTGGCCGCCAGATTCAAACCCTTGGCGCCGGTGGGCGGGACGATGTGCGCTGCGTCGCCGACCAGAAACATCCGACCGTACTGCATCGGCTCGACGACAAAGCTGCGCAATGGCGCGATGCTTTTTTCAATCGACGGGCCGGCGACCAGCTTCTCTGCAAGCTCTGCGGGCAAGCGCCTTTTCAGTTCATCCCAGAAGCGCTGATCGGACCAGTCGTCGACGTTTTCGTCTGCCGGCACTTGCAGGTAATACCGGGTGCGCGTCGCCGAACGCATGCTGCACAAGGCAAAGCCTCGCTCGTGGCGGGCGTAGACCAGCTCGTCATGCACCGGCGGGGTATCGGCAAGAATCCCCAGCCAGCCGAACGGATACACCCGCTCGAACACCTTCACGCACTCAGCCGGAATCGACTGCCGGGCGACACCGTGGAAGCCGTCGCAACCGGCGATGTAATCGCAATCGACGCGCCAGGTTTCGCCGTCCTTTTCGAAGGTGACAAAAGCTTCGTCGCTTTTCATGTCGTGAGGAACGACATGGCTCGCTGCGTAAATCGTCGTCGCACCCGCCTCCCGACGAGCGGCCATCAGGTCGCGGGTGACTTCGGTCTGGCCATAGATCATCACGGTCTGGCCACCGGCCAACGCGCGCAAATCGATGTGCGTCAGACGCCCGTTCAAAGCCAGATCAAACCCGCCGTGCACCAACCCTTCGGCATCCATCCGCTGACCCACGCCAGCCTCACGCAACAGCTCTACCATGCCTTGTTCAAGCACGCCGGCGCGGATCCGGCCGAGCACATAGTCAGGTGTCTGACGTTCGACGATGAGAGTATCGATGCCGGCGTTGTGCAGCAGTTGGCCGAGGAGCAATCCGGACGGACCGGCGCCGATGATGGCGACTTGGGTTTTTAGCGTTTTCATTGTTTTTATGACTCGCAAGCTTCACGCGACAATCGCCGGTGAATGATTTTTATGGATCGAGTGCTTGCATTTTTCCCTCGCGGGTCTGTCAATTGAAGGTGAAAACTGAGCCGATACCTGTACATTCTGCCAATCGGGGCGATTATCGCCCGCAACACAAGAGGCCTGGATTGAAGTGATGAACAAGCCCGAGCTGCCTTCGATTCCTGTGTTCAAGCTCTACGGTGAAAGCCTGGACTGGCCGACCCCTGACTTGCTGCACTGTGAAACCATTTCCTCACGCAGTCGCGAACATCAATGGGAAATCAAACCCCACCGCCACGCCGATTTGTGTCAGTTGCTCTTCGTATTCAAAGGTCAGGCAGAGCTTGAAATCGAAGGCCAGCGCACCCAGCTCGAAACACCCGCGATTCAAGTCCTGCCGCCACTGTCGGTGCATGGCTTTCGCTTTTCCGAGGACGTTGAAGGGTTCATCGTTACCCTCGCAACGCCGCTGATCCATCATTTGCAGGCTCAACTGGGTGACGCGGTGCACGCGCTGGCCCAGGCGCATAGCTATTCGGCGGGCAACGACGGCGATTATCTGAACAGTCTTTTTTCGGCGTTGCAGGCCGAATACAACGGCCATCAACCGGCGCGGGAAATGCTCATGCATGCGTTGGTCAGCGTGATCATGGTCTGGGTCAGTCGTCAGGCAATCGTTCGCCATAAGGCCAGCCAGCGGCCACAGCGCCAGCGCGAATACCTCAACGGGTTTATCCAGTTGGTGGAAGAGACTTATCGCCAGCATGTGAAGGTCGAGGATCTGGCGCATCGGCTGGGTATTTCGGTGTCGCACCTCAACGGCACATGCCGTGAGCTGGCGGGGCAACCGGCGTTGCAGATCATGCACGAGCGTCAGTTACTGGAAGCCAAGCGCTTGCTGACTTACACCAGCATGACGATTTATGAGATGTCGGAATTGTTGGGGTTTTCCGATCCGACAAACTTCACGCGTTTGTTCAGGCGTCGGGTGGGGATTTCGCCAAAGGCGTTTCGCGACCGGTTGAAGGCCGAGCAGTAACGCCACAAGCGTTGCAAAAACCTGTGGGAGCTGGCACGCCAGCGATGGCGGTGGTTCAGGCGCCATCAATGCTGAATGTGAGTCCGCAATCGCTGGCAAGCCAGCTCCCACAGGGTCTCATTCCAGTCAGCTGAATCAGCGCAATGCGTTCAGCGTGCCATTGTGCGGAATGCAGCGTTCGAAGTTGCAGCTCGCGTATTCACGGGGCAGTTGTCGCTGCTGCTCGACCCGCCAGGCTGCAGTGCCATACAGCGCGAGCGTGGCGGCGCAGGTGATGAAAATCGCGCAGTACCTTCTTGTTTTGATGTTCATGGTGTTCGACCTCTGAACGAATACTCTGCGGTATTACTTTCAGCATAGGTCAGCGCCAGCGACTTGCCAGCTTGCTCGATGGCATATGTAACACGACATTCAAGACATTGATGTTCCCTGTGGGAGCAAGCTTGCTCGCGAAGACGTCGTTTCAATCGACATCAATATTGAGTGACCCGCCGCATTCGCGAGCAAGCTCGCTCCCACAGGGTAAATGGGTTTAGAGACCAAGATCCCATTCAGGATTTTCGGGAAACCTCACTACCAGAAAATCCAGCATGCTGCGCAACGCCGCCGGCATGTGCTTGCGTGAGGCATAGACCGCGTAGATGTTCATCTGTCGCGGTTCGGCATCAGGCAGCAGCCGAATCAATTCACCCGCATGAATATGCACTCCGGCCTGATAAGTCGGCAGCATCGCCACCCCCGCACCGGCCAGTGTCGCTCGCAGCAATGTGCTGGCCTCGTTGGCGCTGATGTTGCCCTGCACCGGCACGGACACCTGCTCGCCGTCCTCTTCGAAATGCCACAGGCTCTTGCCAAAGTACGAATGCGTCAGGCAGTTGTGCCGGCTCAGATCCTCTACCCGTTGCGGCAGCGGATTTTCGCGCAGATACGCCGGTGCCGCGCAGACCACCGAGCGGCACACCGTCAGTCGGCGGGCAATCAGATTGGGGTCGAGATCGTTGCTGGTGCGAATCGCTAGGTCGATCCGCTCATCCACCAGATTCACCGTGCGATCGAGCATCTGCAGGTCAATGTTCACGCCCGGATAGCGCTTGACGTAGGCCGCCATCGCATCGGCCAGTTGCGCCTGGCCGAACGAAGTGCTGACGCTGATCCGCAGCAGCCCGCGCGGCGCATCGTCGGGCTCGCTGACGGCGGCTTGCATGTCGCTCGACAGTTCGATCATCTGTCGGCAACGCGGGAGGATTTCACTGCCGGCAGCGGTCAGGCTCAATTTGCGCGTGGTGCGATGCATCAGGCGTGCACCGACCCAGTCTTCCAGCTCCGCCAGATAACGCGAGACCACCGGGCGTGACAGGTCCAGATGATCGGCGGCGGCCGACTGGCTGCCCAGATCCACCACCGTGACGAATACTCGCATTGCTTGGAGACGATCCATGATTTGCCCGCTTTCAGAAACAAACTATGTTCAAGCATCGCATTTTTTGTACTGAGTCAGGCAACTAAGCTCTGTCCTATCGCCAGACACGGCATTTCGGACACCGGAGCAACAGATGATCGGTTTCACCACAATCAAACGCGTTTTACTCGCCACGGCTTCCCTCGGTTTCGCCGCCCATGCGGCCGCTGCCAACCTGACCCTCGATGTCTACAACCCGGGCGCCCAGGCAATTTTCCCGGTGACCTCGGTGCTGGTTAGTGGCGAGAAAGACGCGATTCTGGTCGACGCGCAGTTCGGCATATCCCAGGCCGAACAAGTGGTGGAAAAGATTCGCGCCAGCGGCAAGCACCTGACCACCATTTACATCAGCCACGGTGATCCGGATTACTACTTCGGCCTCGATACCCTGACCAAAGCCTTCCCTGAGGCCAAAGTGCTGGCCTCGCAGCCGACCGTGGATCACATCAACAAAACCGTCGAAGGAAAACTCGCGTTCTGGGGCCCGAAAATGGGTGCTGATGTCCCTGCAAAAACCATCGTGCCGGGCGTCCTCAAGGGCGATAGCCTGATGCTCGAAGGGAAAAAGTTGCAGGTGATCGGCCTGGATGGCAAGCAACCGGATCGCAGCTTCGTGTGGATTCCGTCGCTCAAGGCCGTGGTCGGTGGCGTGGTTGTCGCCGAGAACATCCACGTCTGGATGGCCGACACCCAGAGCGCGCAATCCCACGCCGATTGGCTGGCGACGCTGCACTCGATCGAGACCCTGAAACCGCAAACCGTGGTGCCGGGGCATTACCTGGGTGACAGCAGCCGTTCGCTGGCCAGCGTGAAATTCACCGCCGACTACATTAAGGCGTTCGACGCAGAGACCGCCAAAGCCAAGGACTCCGCCGCACTGATCGCCGCGATGAAAAAGCGCTACCCGAAGCTGGGCGAGGAAAGCTCGCTGGAACTGAGCGCGAAAGTCGCCAAGGGTGAGATGCAGTGGTAAAGGCGCTGACACTGACTGCTCAAAAACTGAGGACTGAGGACTGAGGACTGAGAGCTGAGGGCTGAGGGCTGAGGACTGAGGACTGAGAGCTGAGGACTGAGGACTGAGGGCTGAGGACTGAGAGCTGAGAGCTGAGAGCTGAGAGCTGAGGGTTGAGGACTGAGGACTGAGGACTGAGAGCTGAGAGCTGAGAGCTGAGAGCTGAGAGCTGAGGACTGAGGACTGAGAGCTGAGGGCTGAGGACTGAGGACTGAGAGCTGAGGACTGAGAGCTGAGAGCTGAGAGCTGAAGCACTGAGGATTGCCTTTGTGGCGAGGGGATTTATCCCCGTTCGGCTGCGCAGCAGTCGTAAACCCTGAGAATGCGATGAAACTGGATAAATGCTGGGGAGCGCTTCGCACTCCAACGGGGATAAATCCCCTCGCCACAGGGGATCTCCTCACACCCATTAGATTTTTGCCGTTATTGAAATACTCAAGCCAACTGGAGAATGTCATGAGCAAAATCGCAATCATTGGTGCCACCGGTCGTGCCGGTAGCCAACTGCTGGAAGAAGCCTTGCGTCGCGGCCACAGCGTCACCGCTATTGCCCGCGATACTTCGAAGATCGGCGCGCGTGCCGGTGTGGTCAGCAAGAATGTCGATGTGCTGGATTCGGTGGCACTGCAAGACGCCGTTGCGGGGCACGATGTGGTGATCACCGCCGCGCATTTCGCCACGGTGCCGGCCAGCGCCATTGTCGGGCCGGTGCAGCAGGCAGGCGTGAAGCGTCTGTTGGTGGTCGGTGGTGCCGGCTCGTTGTTGCTGCCGGACGACTCTCGGGTGATCGACAGTGCAGGTTTTCCGGCGGAGTACAAAACTGAAGCCAGTGCCGGTGCTGCGTTTCTTGATGCCTTGCGTCAGGAGCAGGACCTGGACTGGGCCTTCCTTTCACCGTCGGCGGAGTTTGTCGAAGGTGAGCGTAGCGGCAAGTTTCGTGTCGGCCAGGAGCACTTGCTGGTGAGTGCCGAAGGGCGGAGCTGGATTACCTTTGCCGATTACGCGATTGCGCTGATCGACGAGGTGGAGACGCCGAAGCATTCGCGTCAGCGGTTTACCGTCGGGTACTGAGGTTTTTCCCCACCCCTGACTTTCTCCCCCGGGAGAGGGTCAGGGGAAAGGCCTCACCGCATATGGGCCTGCTCAACCAGCCACAGCATCAGCTCTTCAAGTGGCGGCGAGGTTTCCCCGCCCTGCGGCACCACCAGGTAATACGCCAGCCCCGTTTTCACCTTCAGCTCAAACGGCATCACCAGTCGCCCGGCGTGCAGGTCATCGCCGATCAGTGACCAATCGCCGATTGCCACACCCGTCCCGTGGGACGCCATCGACATTGCCTGATCCAGGGTTTCGAAATGCTGGCCGCTGTTGATATTGCTCAACTGCAATTTGGCTGCGTTTAGCCACACCGACCAGTCCTGCACATCGTGCGTCGGATGCAGCAGCAGATGTTGCTGCAGATCGGCCGGTGTCTTCAGCGCCGGCGAGCCTTTGAGCAGCGGCGAGCACACGGGGGTCAATTGCTCATCGAACAGATGCAACGCCCCCGGTGAGTTGTCCGGCGGCGGGCCGTAGATCACCGCGGCGTCGAACTGCTCACGCTGAAAATCGACACTGTGTTTCAACGAGGCGGTGAGCTTGACCGGTACGTCCGGGCGCTCCTTTTGCCATTGCAACAAGCGCGGCAACAGCCAGCGCATCACGCAACTCGGCGCCTTGAGCTGCAAGGTCTGGCGCCTCACGCCGATCTGCTCCACAGCATCGCCAATCATCCCGAACACGCGCTGCACCTGCGGCAGCCATTCACGTCCTTCGGCCGTCAGCTCCAGCCCTCGGGCCAGACGAATGAACAGCGGATAACCCAGATGCTCTTCCAGCCCGGCGATCTGTCGGCTCACTGCACCCTGAGTGATGTGCAATTGCTCGGCGGCCCGGGTGAAGTTGCAGCACTGGGCGGTAATCCAGAACGTGTGCAGGGCGGGCAGGGGCGGCAGTCGTTTCATTTGGATCCAAGCTATGACGTGAGGACATGGCTAGTATGACTTTTAATCGATTGTTGCCGCTACCTGCCCACCGTTCCAATGAGGTCATTCCCGGATCCCTGTGGGAGCGAGCTTGCTCGCGAATGCGTACTGACATTCAGCATGGAGGTTGACTGGTAAGACGCCTTCGCGAGCAAGCTCGCTCCCACATGGGTTCAGCGTATCGATCAAACAAGAAGGGCAATCGACATGGCGACGTGTGGCGAAGTACTGGTCAAGTTACTCGAAGGTTATGGGGTCGAGCAGGTGTTCGGCATTCCCGGGGTGCACACCGTGGAGCTGTATCGCGGGCTGGCCCGTTCGAGCATCAACCACGTCACCCCACGGCATGAGCAAGGCGCCGGTTTCATGGCTGACGGCTATGCGCGCACCAGCGGCAAACCGGGTGTGTGCTTCATCATCACCGGCCCCGGCATGACCAACATCACCACCGCCATGGGCCAGGCCTATGCCGATTCGATCCCGATGCTGGTCATCTCCAGCGTGCAATCGCGCAGTCAGTTGGGCGGCGGCCGCGGCAAGCTCCACGAATTGCCGAACCAGAGCGCACTGGTCGGCGGCGTTGCCGCGTTCTCTCACACGTTGATGTCGGCTGCAGAATTGCCGGGCGTTTTGGCCCGCGCCTTTGCGCTGTTCCAGGCCGGGCGTCCGCGTCCGGTGCACATCGAGATTCCGCTGGACGTTTTGGTGGAAGACGCCGATGACCTGCTTGCCAGCGTCCCGGTCAACATCGACCGCGCCGGTGCTGCCCCGGCTGCCGTGAGCCGCATGACCGAGCTGTTGGCCAGCGCCAAACGTCCGCTGATTCTTGCAGGTGGCGGCGCCATCGATGCCGCCGCCGAACTCACCGAGCTGGCCGAATTGCTCGACGCTCCGGTAGCGCTGACCATTAATGCCAAAGGCATGCTGCCGTCTCGTCACCCGCTGCTGATCGGCTCGACGCAAAGTCTGGTCGCCACCCGCGCATTGGTCGCTGATGCCGATGTGGTTCTGGCGATCGGTACCGAACTGGCCGAGACCGATTACGACGTCACCTTCGCCGGTGGCTTCGAGATTCCCGGCAAACTGCTGCGCATCGACATCGACGCCGATCAGACCGTGCGCAACTATCCGCCGCATGTTGCGCTGGTCGCCGACTCACGCAACGCCGCGCAAGCGTTGCTCAGTGCGTTGTCGCACAAGCCCTTGGCGGAGCGCCGCAATGATTGGGGCCAGGTGCGTGCCGCGCGTCTGCGCGATGATCTGGCCGCGACCTGGGACGCACCGACGCTGGCGCAGACGCGTTTTCTCGAAACCGTGTTGCACGAATTGCCGGACGCGGTATTTGTCGGCGACTCCACGCAACCGGTGTACACCGGCAATCTCACGTTCAACCCGGAGCGTCCGCGTCGCTGGTTCAACTCGTCGACCGGTTACGGCACCCTCGGTTACGCGCTGCCTGCGGCCATCGGTGCGTGGCTCGGCGGCAGCGTCGAAGGCGGTAATCGCCCGCCAGTGGTCTGCCTGATTGGCGACGGTGGCCTGCAATTCACTTTGCCGGAACTGGCCAGTGCTGTTGAAGCGCGCACACCAGTGATCGTGCTGTTGTGGAATAACCAGGGCTACGAAGAGATCAAGAAGTACATGGTCAATCGTGCCATCGAGCCGGTCGGCGTGGACATCTACACCCCGGACTTCATCGGTGTGGCCAAGGCTCTGGGTTGCGCGGGCGAAGCGATCAGCTCGGTTGAGCAACTGCGTAGTGCGCTGCGGGCGGCAACCGATCGCCAAGGGCCGACGCTGATTGAAATCGACCAAAGTCTGTGGATGCAGGCGGTGGCGCAATGATGAATTTCCCCACCACCCTCGACGGCCTCTACATCAACGGCCAATGGTCTGCCGGTCCTGAGCATCTGCGCGTGATCAACCCCGCCACCGAAGCGCTGCTGACCACGGTCAATGGCGGTGATGAGCGCGCAGTCGATCAAGCGGTCAGCGCGGCGACTGACGCGTTCAAAACCTGGTCGCAAACCACTGGCGTCGAACGCGCGGCGATCCTGCGCAACATCGCCAACGGCGTGCGCAATGGTCGCGATCACTTGATGAAACTGCAGTCGAGCAACAACGGCAAGCCGCTGTTCGAAGCGGCCATCGACGTCGATGACGTGATCGCCACGTTCGAGTACTACGCCGAACTCGCCGAAGGCCTTGATGCGCAGCAGGGCAGCAACGTGCCGCTGCCCAGCGATGATTTCAGCGCACGTCTGCGCCGTGAGCCTTGTGGTGTGGTTGGGCTGATCGTGCCGTGGAATTTCCCGATGGTCACCACTGCGTGGAAACTTGCGCCAGCCCTGGCCGCCGGTTGCTGTGTGGTGCTCAAACCTTCGGAAGTCACGCCGCTGCCGGAGCTGGAACTGGCCGCGATCATTGCTGAATCCGGGTTACCGAACGGCGTGTTCAATCTGGTCTGCGGCACCGGTCTGGCGGTGGGCGCGCCGTTGTCGGGCGACCCGCGTATCGCCAAAATCTCCTTCACCGGCAGCAACGCTGTTGGCGTGCAAGTGATGCAGCGTGCCGCCGAAACGGTGAAGGGCGTCAGCCTCGAACTGGGTGGCAAATCCTCGTTGCTGGTGCTGGCAGATGCCGATCTGGACTTGGCGGTGGAACTGGCCTGCGGCGGCGCATTCTTCAATGCCGGGCAAATGTGCTCGGCCACCAGCCGGGTGCTGGTCGCCGAAGAACTGGAAGAAGAATTCCTCATTCGTCTGCAAAAACGTGCGCAAGCGATTCGCGTAGCCGACCCGTTCGACCCGGAAGTAGAAATGGGCGCACTGGTCAATCAGGCGCAATACCAGCGCGTGCTCGGCCACATCGACCGAGCCCTGAGCGCCGGGGCGAAGCTTGTGTGTGGTGGTAATCGTCCGGCGGATCTGCCGCGCGGATATTTTTTGCAGCCGACCGTGTTCACCGACGTGCCCCTCGACAGTGCGCTGTGGTGCGAAGAGATTTTTGGCCCGGTGCTTTGCGTGCGCAGTTTCTGCAGCGAAGCCGAGGCGATTGCACTTGCCAATGACAGCCAGTTCGGTCTGGTCGCCAGTGTGGTGACGCGTAACGCCGAGACCGCCGATCGTGTCGCCAACGCCTTGCAGGCGGGACTTGTGTGGCTTAACGCACCGCAAGTGATCTTTCCGCAAGCAGCGTGGGGCGGTTACAAGCAAAGCAGCATTGGCCGCGAATTGGGGCCGTGGGGCTTAGCTGCGTTTCAGGAAATCAAACACGTGATTCGAGCGCTCTGAACGCCCGAAAAAGGTGAGCGCATGCCTCGCAACGAGGCATGCGTCGGCGTCATGGCTTCAATGAGTTTTTATCGATAGTCAGGTGTTTTGCACGACCTCAGGATGAACCCGTCGGCAGCGCTGAAGCCCTCGTAGTACGGGGCTTTACGCGGATCCGGCCGCGCGGATGCAACGGTTGCGACCAACCTCATACTTAAAAAAACAAAGGGAGTCCGTCATGGGCGAGCACGATCTGAACAGGCGTCAATTCATTAAAACCGTCGGCGTGGCCTCGGTGGCTGCGGCCGCCATGAGCATGCCCTTCATCCGGGCGAGCGCCAGCGACACGCGTTTTGCCGGCAAGACCCTGCGCTTGCTGACCTGGTCCGATGACACCGGTCTCGCTGCACTGCGCAATATTGCCGCGACATTCGAAGCCAAGACCGGCGCCAAGGTCATCGCCGATCGCACCGGCAGCACCTCGGAAATGGTCGCCAAACTCAAGGCCGGCGGTGACCGTCCGCAGTACGACATCATCACCCTGGCCGGTGTTGGCGCCGAGGGTCTGGCCGCTGCCGGACTGCTGGAAAAACCCGACCTCAATCGTATTCCCAACCTGGTCGACGTCCCGGAAAAGTACCGCACGGGCGCCAATGGCCACGGCATCGGTTATCTGTTGTGGTGCAACAGTCTGGTCTACAGCACCCGCACTCTGAAAGAAGCACCGGACAGTTACGCCGCGTTGTGGGACGCCGATCTGGCACCGAACATTTTCCTGCCGCCGCCGAACTGGACCGAAGCGATGGACCTGATCATCATCGCCGCGAAACTGGCCGGTGGTGACGAACACAACATCGAACCGGGCTTCAAGAAACTCGCCGAACTCAAGGATCGCGTGATCACCTTGGGCGAGAACCCGAATCAGATTGCCGAACTGTTCCGCACCGGTTCGCTGGACATGGGCGGCCTGTATGCGCCGGCATTTTTCCCGAAACAGATTCGTGATCCAAACTACGGTCTGGGCGCTACCTTCGGCATGAAAGAGGGTTTCTACACCGACTTGATGCTCTCGGTGATGCCGAAGAATCGTCCGGGCGATACCGATCTGGCCTACGCCTTTATCAACCACTCACTCGATCCGCTGGTGCAGGGCAAGATGGCCGAAGACATCTTCAACGGTCCGGTCAACTCCAAGGCGATCATCTCCGCCGAAGCGCGCAAGAGCCCGTACATCCTGACGCCCGAGCAGATTGCCGAGAAGGCGATCATGCACGACAACGCCTTCCTGGCCAGCGTGCATGACCAGTGGATTCGTCGTTACACGGAAATCTTTTCTTCCTGACGTCGCACTTCCAGGCACCACAGAACCTCTGTGGGAGCGAGCTTGCTCGCGAATGCAATCTGTCAGTCGCCACAGCGGTTGACTGACCCACCGCTTTCGCGAGCAAGCTCGCTCCCACAGGAAATGTTGCTGTCTGGGAGATTCGTTTTCCATTGACGAGATCATTGCTATGGAACCTCAATCCCTGACCCAGCCGGTCGGCGCCGGCGGCGTTCGCCCGGCGCGCGGTGTTTCACCGACAGCGCGGGCGTGGTTTTTCCTCACGCCGTCGATGCTGTTTCTCGGCGTTTTGATTGCCGCCAGCCTGTTGGTGTTGCGCATGAGCGTCGGCACCAAAGGCGCGGAGTGGACAGGTTTCAGCCTGGCCAGTTACGCACAATTGCTCGAACCCTATTACCTCAAATCGTTGTTGCTGACCCTGCGTCTGGCCTTGATCAGTGCGGTGGTCGCGGTCGTGCTGGCGATCCCGGTGGCGTACACCATGTCGCGCCTGACTTCACCGTTTTTGCGACGGATTTTCCTCGCCGCGGTGCTGTTGCCGCTGCTGGTCAACCTGCTGCTGCAAAGCTATGGCTGGCTGGTGATTCTCGGCCCGGGCGGCATGCTCAATCAGGCACTGATGGGGCTGGGCCTGATCAAGCGCCCGATCATGTTGCTGTACAACCAGAACGGCGTGTTGATGGGCCTGGTGCAGACCGCGTTTCCCCTCGCCGTGCTGCCGATTGCCAGCGCCATGCGCGGCGTTGCCCGCACGTATGAAGAGGCCGCCGCGACCCTTGGCGCCAGCCGCTTTCAAGTGTTCCGCCAAGTGGTGCTGCCGATGAGCCTGCCGGGCATCATCACCGGTGCGACGCTGGTGTTCGCCTACAACGCCAGCAGTTTTGTCGTGCCGTTGTTGCTCGGTGGCCGGCGCGTGCCGATGCTCGCGGTGATGGTGCATGACCAGATCGCACCGCTGATGAACTGGCCGGCCGCGTCCGCTGCCGGTGTGGTGCTGATCGTTACCACCCTGGCGATCATGACTTTTTCCGAATACGTCACTGGCCGTCGTCGGCGTCTGCTGGAGGCTTCGCAATGAGTGCCCTGACCAAGAAGCGCATGGCGCTGTTGCCCGGCGACACCGGCAAGTTCGCCGGCATCCTTTCCGGTTTCATTCTGCTGCTGGCGGTGTTGCCGATCCTGACCATGATCGTGATGTCGTTCAGCGGCGCGTCGAACCTCGACTTCCCGCCGAGCAGTTACAGCCTGCAATGGTACAAAGCCGCCTGGAACACCTTCGCGTCGCCGGACTCCAGTGATGTGCTGAGCCTGGGCCAGGCCATGAGCACCAGCCTGTTGGTGGCGTGCCTGACCATGGTGTTCGCCACGCTGATTGCGGTGCCGGCCGCCTACGCACTGACCCGTTGCGAGTTCCGTGGCAAAGCCGTGGCGCTGCAACTGATGTCGTTGCCACTGGTGTTTCCGATGGTGGTGTTGGGCCTGGCCTTGCTGTTGGTGTTCGACAGCCTGCCGTTCCACCTGACCACCTCTCGGCTGGTGATTGCCCATGTGATTCTGGCGTTGCCATTCGTGGTGAAGAACTGCACCGCGGCGATGCTTTCCATCGGCAGTGAAGTCGAAGAAGCGGCACGGATGCTTGGCGCTTCGCCGCTGCGGGCGATTGTCGATGTGGTGGTGCCGTTGATGAAATCGGGGATTCTGGCGGGCATGCTGCTGGCGTTCATCGTTTCGTTCAACGAATTCACTGTGACCTACTTCCTCTACACCATCGACGTCATGACCGTGCCGATCTGGATGTACAGCCGCACCGTGTCATCGCTCGACCCTACCGTTTTCTCGTTTGCCGTGCTGATCGTGCTGATCGACTTCGTCCTGATCTGGGCGTTGGAGAAGCTGGTGGGCGAGGGCGGCGTTTCCTTTTGATTTGAGGTGCAACATGACTGGTCTGATTCTGGAAAACGTCGAGAAATTCTACGGCTCTGCTTGCGCGGTCAAGGACGTCAATCTGCATTTGCCCGAGGGCAAACTGGTGTGTTTTCTCGGCCCTTCGGGCTGTGGCAAAACCACTTTGCTGCGGATGATCGCCGGGCTCGAGACCCTCAGCGGCGGCGAGATTCGCCTGGACGGCGAGGACATCGGTCACACCCCGGCGCACCTGCGCAATTTCGGCATGGTGTTCCAGTCGCTGGCGCTGTTCCCGCACATGACCGTGGGCGAAAACATTGCCTATCCGCTGAAACTGCGTGGCGTCAGCAAGGCTGATCAGCACAAGCGTGTTGTGGAGTTGCTGGAGTTGATCCAGTTGCAGGAGATGATCGATCGTCCGGTGGCCAAACTTTCCGGTGGCCAACGACAACGCGTGGCGATTGCCCGGGCGATTGCCTCGCACCCGAAAATCCTTCTGCTCGACGAACCGTTGTCGGCGCTCGACGCCAAGCTGCGTGAGTCGATGCAGGTCGAAATTCGTCAACTGCAACAACGCCTGAACATCACCACCATTATGGTTACTCACGATCAACGCGAAGCGATGACCATGGCCGACATCGTCGTGGTATTGGGCGAGCATAAAGTCCAGCAAGTGGGCACGCCGATCGAAATTTATCGGCATCCGGCCAATGAGTTCGTGGCTGACTTTATCGGCTCCGGCAATATTTTCCCGGCGACGGTGCTGGGCGACGGCAGGGTCAGCCTGCCGGGCGGCGATGCGCTGCAAGTGCCGATCTGCAGCAGCATTGTCGCCGGGCAAAAGGTGAAAATGCTGATCCGTCCGGAAGATTTGCAATTGTCTGCACCTGAGGCAACGGCGGGGAATCGGTTGCTGGGCAAGGTGACGTTCGTTCGTGATATCGGCGCGACCATCGAGACGACGGTGGAATGTTCCGGGGTGACGTTTACGGCGTTGAGTACGCCGTGTCAGGGTATTGGGCTAGGGATTGGGCATCCGGTGTCGGTGACGTTGCCGGCGCAGGCGTGTCGGGTGTTGGGGGCTTAAATCTAGGCCTGGCTCCAAATCAGCCCTCACCCCAGCCCTCTCCCGGAGGGAGAGGGAGCCGACCGTGGTGTCTGGCGTGATCCATCGACCTGAAAGACCGAGTCGATTATGGATTCGGTAAAGCACTTTCAGGTCGGTGTACTTCTGGATTTGTGGATTCAGTAAAGCAATTTCAGGTCGGCGTAGTTCCCAAATACCCCCCAATCAGTCCCCTCTCCCTCCGGGAGAGGGCTAGGGTGAGGGGCTTCTAACGGTCACACCGAAAGTCGCAACCGCGCCAGATCTCTTAACGGTGGCGCGCCAAACAATCGGCTGTACTCACGGCTGAATTGCGACGGGCTTTCATACCCCACCCGATACCCCGCTGCCGAAGCTTCCAGCCCTTCGGCCAACATCAAGCGCCGCGCCTCTTGCAACCGCAACTGCTTCTGATATTGCAGCGGACTCATCGCCGTCATCGCCTTGAAACGGTGATGCAGGGTCGAGACGCTGAGGTTCACTTCTTTGGCCAGATCATCAATGCGCAGCGGCTGCTCGAAGTTGCCGTTGAGCCATTTGATCGCCTGGCTGATGCGATGGCTCTGGCTGTTGGCAATCGCGATTTCATACAAGCGATGACCCTGCGGGCTGCGCAACAGACGATAGAGAATCTCGCGGCGAATCAACGGCGCGAGCATGGCGATGTCTTTCGGTGCATCAAGCAAACGCGCCAGACGCAGCACCGCGTCGAGCATCGCGCTGTCGATTTTTTCGACATACAAACCGCGCCCGGTCGGCCGGGTCGGCACAGCCATGGGGCCGGCGTCGGCGATCAGTGCGGTGATTTCTGCCGGGTCGATATCCAGGCGCACGGCGAGGATCGGTTCCTGCGGAGAGACGTTAACCACACGCCCACTCAATGGCATCGAAACCGAGACCACCAGGTAATTCAACGGATCGTAATTGAAGAACTCATCGGCCAGCCGCACCTCTTTACGACCTTGCGCCATGATGCACAGCGCCGGTTGCGCGAGCACCGGGGCAAAGTCGTGGGATTTGGTGTGTCGCGACATGAACAGTGAACCGACGGCGGTCTGATAGCTGCCATCGTCGGTGGTGTTGCGGCGGATGATCGCCGCCAGTTCCGCGCGCTGCTTTTCCATGTCGGCGGTGGGTTCGGCTTGAAAACGATCGAATGACGTCATGCACGGCATCCTCGGCAAGGGGAGGTGGAATGGAGCAGAGCATATGTTTGTGCAAGCGCCAGCGGTAGACACATCCTGCGCAATGCTTGCCTGATTCTGCACGGGGTTAATGGCTTGCCCCGCCATAGCAGGACGCCTACCGGTAAACTTGCTTGATACGGTTGTGACAGCCATGTGACGGCGTTTTACAGATTGTTACAGGTGCTCAATACAGTCTCGCAGGATTGTGCAACGCGACGGCAGGAATCGACTAACGGCGTCTCGCGCCCGGCGCTTAACCTTGGATCCTGTCGCAGCCTCCCCCCGGCTGCCACGCGACTCCCTGGGAGGGTTGAACATGTCTAAGCAGATTCCCGTCAGTCATATGGCCTTCGTACGAGCGCGTGCCGGGCGCTCGGCAGAACTCGGTGTACGCCTGAGTGCGTTGATCGATCCTTCTCGTGCCGCCCCCGGTTGCCTGAGCTTTGCCTTGCAGCATTCGCAGTGTGATCCCGAATTGTGGCTGGTCTGCGGTTTCTGGAGCAATCAGCAGATGATGACCGCGTACTTCAACAGCCCGGCGATGGAAATCTTCGCCGAGCTGGTGCAGGAACTGGTGGTCAACAGTCTGGATTTCCACACCTTCAAGGATGTCTCGGCGGCACAGGCGCTCGGCCAGTGTTCGGCACCGGTACACAAACTCGTCGGTTGAGGGTTTAATGTCCGGCTTAATTGACTGAGCCAGGACTTGCGACATGGCACGTAAAGAGTTCGAACACTTCGAAGCAGTATCCGCAGTCGTACCCGTCGAGCTGGGTGGCAACAAGGGCTATTACGCGGCAATCGCGGTCAAGGCCCTGGTCGATGGCGGTGCGCCACGCTTTCACAAACTGCTGGATGATCAGGTATTCCCCGGCGCCATCGCTGCCGATGAGGCCGCCATCAATGAGCTGGACCGCCTCAAGGGCGTCACTGAAGACGCCGACTTGATCTGGTGAGGAGCTACTTCGCCGCGCCCGGACGCCACATCTTGAACAGGGCTTCAGGCCCCAACTGGAAATAATCCGCCGGCCCGCCGCCGCGCAGAATCGGTTCTGCCGCGGCGGTATCGTAGATCCCGTCTTTCAACAGCCACTTGGCGATATGCACGGCGACCACTTCGCCGAGGATCAGCCAGCTCGGCACTGTCTCGCCATCAGCGCGCTGCAACTGAATGATCTGCGTGACCTTGCATTCGAAGGACACCGGGCTTTCGGCGACGCGTGGCACTGAAATCACTTTCGACGCTACTGTCGTCAGGCCTGCCAACTCAAACTCGTTGACCTGTGGCGCGACCATCGCGCAGCTCTGATTCATCTGCTCGGCCAACGGGCGAGTGGCGAGGTTCCAGACGAATTCGCCGGTCTGCTCGATGTTGTTGAGGCTGTCTTTGCGCCCGACGCTGGAAAATCCAATGATCGGCGGAATGTAGTTGAACGCGTTGAAGAAACTGTACGGCGCCAGGTTCAACTGGCCGTTGGCATCCTGCGAGGAAATCCAGCCGATAGGGCGCGGGCCGACAATGGCGTTGAAGGGATCGTGCGGCAGACCGTGGCCGTTGGCGGGTTCGTAGAAGTGGATGTCATCGGGCATGGCGTGTGTTCCTGAGGCTGCGTTTCGAATGCAGCCATAGTGCAAGGCTGCACCGCGTATTTCCAGTCAGCCACAGATATTCCATTCAATGAAAAACCTGTGGGAGCTGGCTTGCCAGCGATGGCATTTTCTCATGCGGGCGTTAATGTCGACTGACAATCCGCCATCGCTGGCAAGCCAGCTCCCACAGGTTCTCCAGTGGATTTCGGAAAATTGTCATCCCCCAGAAATGACTAAGCCCGGCCGAGGCCGGGCTGTGCGCTTTACAGCAGCGCTTAACTGATGGAAGCGGATTGAGTGCGGTCGTAACCGTCGGCAGCAACAGTGGCGGAACCGGTGCGGTCATAGCCATCAGCGGCGACGGTGGCGGAACCGGTGCGGTCGTAGCCATCAGCGGCGACGGTGGCGGAACCAGTGCGGTCATAGCCATCAGCGGCGACGGTGGCGGAACCAGTGCGGTCATAGCCATCAGCGGCGACGGTGGCGGAACCGGTGCGGTCATAGCCATCAGCGGCGACGGTGGCGGAACCGGTGCGGTCGTAGCCATCAGCGGCAACGGCTGAGCCAGTGCGATCAAAACCGTCGGCAGCAAAGGTGTTGGCGGCCAGTACAGACAGGGTCAGTGCGAGGATCAGTTTGGTTTTCATGTTCGTTACTCCAGATTCGTTGGCGGGTGTGTCTTGCATGGGTTTCATGCTACGCCAACTAAATTGATTAAAAAGCGCAAAATAATGCTAAAAACCATCGATTAACTAGATGTTAAGGGCGGCGCATTTAATGACTTCCATCATCGGGAGCGAACGTCGCGCAGGTAATCGATCAGGTGGACAGAGGATGAGAGCGCAGCATTAACCAGTGATTAATCGCTGTTTTGGCGGGGTGAGAAATTTTTCATGCAGGAGCAGCAAAATGCTGCCGAGTTGATTTGATACCGAGTCGCCCCAATCGCTGGCAAGCCAGCTCCCACAGGGTTTGCGTCGTACACAAAATTCGTGAGCGACGCTGTCATTGTGGGAGCTGGCTTGCCAGCGATGAGGCCCTCACAGCCACCGTTGCAGTGGCTGTGAATACCCGATCAGTCAGTCACGATTCGCGAATGCTTCTGGGTGTCTTTCATGGTGATGTACACCAGCAACGACACCGCGATGCACGCGGTTACGTACCAGTAGTAACCGGTTTCCATGCCGATGCTCTTGAACCACAGCGCGATGTATTCGGCGGTGCCGCCGAAGATCGACACGGTCAGTGCATACGGCAGGCCGACGCCCAGGGCGCGGATTTCAGTCGGGAACAGTTCGGCTTTTACCACCGCGTTGATCGAGGTGTAACCGCTGACGATGATCAGCGCCGCCATGATCAGGAAGAACGCACCCCACCAGCTCTGGATGGTGTGCAGGGTCATCAGGATCGGCACGGTGAAAATCGTGCCCAGTACACCGAAGGCGATCAGGATCGGACGACGACCGATTTTGTCCGACAGGCCACCGATGATCGGTTGCAGGCACATGAACAGGAACAGGGTGGCGGCAGAAATGGTGGTCGAGTCGGAGATGCTCATGCCGACGGTGTTCACCAGGTATTTCTGCATGTAGGTGGTGTAGGTGTAGAAGGCGAGCGTACCGCCCATGGTCAGGCCGACCACGGTTGCCAGTTCTTTAGGGTGACGCATCAAGGTGCGCATAGCGCTTTCCTTGGACTTCTCTTTCTTGGTGAACGACTCGGTTTCTTCCATGCCGCGACGCAGGTACAGCGCAACCACTGCGCACAGCGCGCCGATGGCGAACGGAATACGCCAGCCCCACGCGTACAACTGCTCGGTGGTGAGTGTCTGTTGCAGCACGATCAACACGCCTAGCGCGATGAGCTGGCCGGAAATCAACGTTACGTACTGGAAGCTGGAGAAGAAGCCGCGACGTTCTTTGGTCGCCATTTCCGACAGGTACGTAGCGGAGGTGCCGTACTCGCCACCGACCGACAGGCCTTGCAGCAGACGGGCGAAGATCAGCAGGATCGGTGCGCCGATGCCGATGGTTGCGTAGTTGGGGCTCAACGCGATGATCAGCGAGCCGAAGCACATCAGATACACCGAGGCCATCAACGCTTTCTTGCGTCCGACTTTGTCAGCGTACAGACCCATCAGCCAGCCACCAATCGGGCGCATCAGGAAGCCCACGGCGAAGATCGCAGCGGTGTTCATCAATTGTGCGGTGGAGGAACCAGCAGGGAAAAAGCTCTTGGCGAAGTACAGCGAGAAGGCGGCATAGACGTACCAGTCGTACCACTCGACCATGTTGCCAACGGAACCGCTGAAGATCGATTTGATCCGGCTCGCGGTGGTTCTTTCTTTGGCCGGCGCGGCAGCCGACCCAAGTGGCAGGGCGTTGGAGTTATCCATTGAAGGATCCTTCATTTAATTGTTTTTGTGGAGCGCGTTAAAACGCAGCCTGCTGGGGCTGTAGCAGGAGCTGTGCCAACGGGGAGAGGGGCGGTTTAGAGGGATTGGCGGGATTGGTTGAGCGGATTGTTGCTTATGTTGTGAAGCGCTTGAGCGGATTTCCGCTTATGGCGGTGAAGATCAGAAGCCCCTCACCCTAACCCTCTCCCGGAGGGAGAGGGGACTGATCGGGTTGAATAATCGAGGTCCGTCGACCTGAAAAATCGAAGTGAACTCAGGTTTGAAAAGCTTGAAGATTGGCTCCCTTTCCCCCTCTCCCATTGGGAGAGGGCTGGGGTGAGGGGCTGGTTTTCAGCCACACCGAAAATCCTAAGCCGCATTCACTCCAGCAAAAACATCTCCCGACTCAACCCATGCCGCTGCATTTTTTCATTGAACGTACGCCGCGGCAGTTGCAGCTCTTCAAGCACTGCTTTCACATCGCCCTTGTGCCGCGTCAGTGCCGCGCGCAAGCACTGCGCTTCGAAAGCTTCCTGTTGCGCCGCCAGCGACTGCCCCGGATCAATCCCCGGTGTCGGTTCATCCAGGCCCAGCACCTGCCGTTCGGCGACGTTGGCCAGTTCGCGCACATTGCCCGGCCAGTCATGGCACAGCAGATGACTCAACTGTGCACCCGTCAACGGTGGGAAGCTACGGCCCAATCGCTGCGCCGCACTCTGGGCGAACGATTCGAACAACAGCGGAATGTCTTCGCGGCGATCACGCAGTGGCGGTAAGCGCAGCTCGGCGACGTTCAGGCGATACGCGAGGTCTTCGCGAAAGCGCCCGGCACGCGCCTCGTCGAGCAAGTCCGGTTTGGTCGCCGCGACAATCCGCAAGTCCACCTGAATGCTCTGGTTCGACCCCAGGCGCTCAAGCTTCTGCTCTTGCAATACCCGCAGCAATTTCACTTGCTGGGCCAGCGGCATGCTTTCGATTTCATCGAGAAACAGCGTGCCGCCATCGGCGTATTCCAGCTTGCCGATACGCTTGCCGGAGGCGCCGGTAAACGCGCCGCTCTCATGGCCGAACAGTTCGGCTTCGAACAACTGTTCAGGGATCGCCGCGCAGTTGAGCGCCACGAACGGTTTGTGCGCACGGGGGCCGAAGTCATGCAGGCAACGCGCAACCAGTTCCTTGCCGCTACCGGTTTCGCCACGGATCAACACATTGACCGGCAGCGCGGCCAGATCCAGCACTTGCCGGCGCAAAGTCTGCAAACCACGGGATACGCCGAGCAGCGTCGAGTCGAGTTTGGCGCGATTGTCGGCCTGCTCGTGCAGGGCACGGTTTTCCAGGACCAGTCGGCGCTTTTCCAGGGCCCGGCGCAGGCTGCCGAGCAGGGTTTCCGGGCTGAAGGGTTTTTCCAGAAAGTCGTACGCGCCGTCGCGCATCGCTTCGACCGCCATCGGCACATCGCCGTGACCGGTGAGCAGAATCACCGGCAGATCGGCATCGCGGCGCTGCACCTCGGCCAGCAGTTCCAGGCCACTGAGACCGGGCATGCGCACGTCGCTGAGGATCACCCCGGGAAAGTGCGCGGGCAGGGCGGCAAGGCATTCTTCGGCACGGCTGAACAGCTGCACCTCGAATCCCGACAGGCTCAGCCATTGCTCGACGGCACTGCGAATGCTGCTTTCGTCATCGACGACCATCACCGAGTTGAGCATCAGATGTGTGCCTCCAGATCAATCGGCAAAGTCAGGGTGAACGCGGCACCGCTGTCGCCATTCTCGACGCTCAGACGACCGCCGGATTCATGCACGATGGCAAAGGATACTGCCAGCCCAAGGCCGAGGCCGTCACCCACCGGTTTAGTGGTGAAGAACGGGTCGAACACCTGGCCCAGATGTTCTTCGGCAATGCCGCCGCCATTATCGATGACGCTCAGGCACCACAATTGCTCGTCAGTTTGCAGACGGATTTCCAGGCGCTTGCACGGTTTGCCCTGCATTGCATCAAGGGCGTTGCGCAGCAGGTTGATCAGCACTTGTTCCAGCCGAATGGCGTCACCGCGCACCCATGCCGGGCGGGTCAGGTGCAGCACCAGGCTGACCTGTTCGTCACGCAGTCGCGCGTCGAGCAATTGCAGGGACTGATCAACCACCGTCGCCAGATCCAGACGCTCACGCAAACCGCCAGGGCTCTTGCGCGCGAAGGTTTTCAGGTGGCCGGTGAGGGCCGCCATGCGTGTGAGCATGTCGTCCACCGGTTTCAGTGCCTTGTAGGCGTCATCGACGCGGCCATGGTCGAGCAGCAGGCGCAAAGTCGCCAGTTGCATGCGCTGAGCGGTCAGCGGTTGGTTGATTTCATGGGCCAGGGCGGCGGACATCTGACCGAGGGCGGCGAGTTTTGCTGACTGCACCAAGCCTTCTTGCGCGGTGCGCAGTTCGCGGGTGCGTTCTTCGACCAGTTGCTCGAGTTCTTCGCGATTGCGTTGACGGACCTTCGACAGACGCCAGCGCTGATTGAGGAACAACAACAGGAACACTAGCGCCAGCCATACGCCCGCGGCAGCGAGGCCGGCGTTGCGCAAGTCTTCGAAGGCCACTCGCGGGGTTCGCAACAGGTGCAGAGTCCAGCCTTCGGTGGTCAGTGGCAGCGACTCCCACAGATAATCCGCCGTACCTTGCGGGCCTTCGACGCGGCGCAGATCGCTGTTGTCATCGAAGCGGCGCAGCGACAGATGAGTCAGTGGTGTCAGCGACTGTTTGTCGTACTGACGCGTCGTTTTGATTTCGGCCAGATCGCCGGCATTCAACGGGCGCAACGAGCGATATCGCCAGCCGGGCTGGTTGGCGATAAAGATGATTCCGCGTGCATCGCTGACCAGCAAGGTGTCGCTGCCCTGGCTCCACTCGCGTTCCAGTTCGGGGAATTCCAGTTTGACCACCATCGCCCCAAGAAACTGATCGTCGTCGCCCAACACCGCACTGGAGAGGAAATAACCGGGAATCCCGCTGGTCACGCCCACCGCATAAAAACGCCCGGTGCCTTGGGTGCGGGTCTGGCTGAAGTACGGCCTGAAGCCGTAGTTGTGGCCGACGTAGCTGCTTGCCAGGCGCCAGTTGCTCGCGGCTACGGCGAGGCCGGTGTGATCGAGCAGTTCAAGGGTCGAGGACTGCGCTGCGCCGTTGATCTTTTCCAGTTTCAGATTCAGCGCCGCTTGCTCTTCGGCATCGACGGAACCTGCCAGTGCCGAACGCAATTGCGGGTCCAGCGCCAGCACGGCCGGGAGGGCGCGGTAGCGGTCGATCAGGGTGTGCAGCGAATTGGCATAGAGCGCCAATTGCTGGTTGGCGCGGGCCGCGTCTTCTTCCAGCGCCTGACGTTCGGCGTGGCGGATGGCAAGCGTTGCGGCAACCGCCGCACCGGCGATGATCAGCAGGGTATACAACGACAGACGCAGGGTACGGGAAGTCGGCAGCATGCGGGGGCGAGCAAGGTAGGAAGTGGGGCGGGCACCATAGCATGGTGCCCGCCGCAAGAAACAAGAACGCTGAAACTTCCGGGGCCCTCAGTCTTGAACTGGCGTGCGCCAATGCACACTGGCGCTCATCAGCGTAAAGGCCGTTTAGCTGGTGCGGATTCAGCGGTGTCATTGAAGTCTAGGCTGATGTGGTGCCAGGGATAGTAAGCCTCGCACGAGAAGTCGCCTTTGGCATTGACCAGTTTGATCGGACGTCCCCGCGCGTCGTAGCTCAACTCTTCGCGATAGCCAAGTTCTCGCACCGATTGATCGTTGACGTAAACGTGGGTATCGGCAAAGAACGGTCGGTACTGGCGAACCGGTAGTCCTTTGTTGTTGTATTCGACCCGCTCGCTGATGCGCCAGCGCGGGTTGGCGTAAACCTCGACATACTTGCCATCCTCAACGACGAGCTCGCCATTCACCACCTTGTACGCCATCCCCGGGTCAACCAGTTGCTGAGTTTGCAGCGCCCGGCCGAAACCGTCGACGCAGGCCTTGGTGATCTGGATCTGCGCTTTTAACTCGTCGTCGGGGTAGCGGTCGGCGCTGAACACGACACTGTGCACGGGCTCGCGGTGAACGTTGGCGACGGCTGCGCGCAACGCCTGTTCTGCAAGGGTCAGAGTGGTGAGCCGTGCCAGTCGGCGACGGACGCTGGCACGAATGTGGCCGCTGGGCAGCAGATAACCGTTGGCGATCCATTCAGAGCGGGAGCGGTTGCCCGGCGCAATCAGCCCCATCCAACTGAACAAGTCTTTGCGCAGAGTGCTGGCGGCTTCTTGTATCGCCGCTTCAGGATCTTCGATGGCCGGACCCGGGCGATGATCTTCGGGGCGCCGGTATTCGCTCAATGGCGAAAAACCCACCGCCAAGCCGTTTTCAGTGCCGTGGAAACTGGTCGCCAGCGGTTGGCCGGATGGCTCGTAAATCGCTTCTTGGATATTGTCGTTGGCATCGATGATGCTCAGTGGTTGCAGGGCGTGATAGTCGTAGACGACCTGAGTGGTGCAGCCATCCGGCAGCTCGACGCGGGTGACTGCCAGTCGATAATCATCATATAAAGCGTGGGTCACGCCATGGCTGGGCGTTTCGTTGTATTCGCGGACTTGGTAAAAATCGTTGAGGTCGGCGTAACCGGCGTAGCCGAACGACGACGACCACAGGTTCTCTTCTGCATCGACCGGCGGTGTTGGCTCAAACAGCAGCGGCATAGCTGTGTAACCGATCTTTCTCAACTCGTCACGGATGTTGAAGGGCGGCGGCAGCACGTCGTAAGCGTCCAGCGCGGTCTTGTCCAGTTGCGCGAGTTCATGCGGCCCCGCCAGAGCTTCGAAACTGGCTTCACCGTCCGCCAGCGGCGTTCCGTCGGCCGTCACGTAGCGTTGCACTGATTGCGTCGCCAGTACGCGTTGAGCCAGCCAGTGCGCGGAATCCTGATGCGTTGTCAGCGCGTCGAATGACACCTGACCTGGATCAAGGCCGCTCGGCAGCGTGCCTTTGGGCAATACCAGCGCGTTGCCGCGTTGCTGATACGCCAAGCCCAGACGCCAGCGCTGCGGATCGTCATCCAGATTGATGAAAGCGGCGCGGCTTTCGCTGATGTAAAAAGACTGCTGCGCCTCGTCGTGAGCGTCGCGCCACCACTGCTGCTCATCAGGATCGGTAAACGGCGGCGTGTCCTTGTCGGTACGCCTGCGTGCGTAGCTCACCGTCAGCGCGTGGGTTGGCAGACCGTAGGCGTTCCAGCGCAGACCGAGTTCGTGACGGATCAAGGGGTCGTCGATGATACGGTCGTATTGGTAGCTGATGGTTTCCAGAGCGAGCGGTAGCAGCACAGCTGCCGCGTATTGTCCTTGGGGCCGAACTTCACGCACCAGATACCGCCGCTCTTCGACCGCGTAGGGCAGGGCGTCGACGTCCGCAACGGCGTAGGTTTCGATGCGGGTGACTGAACCGACCAGTGCGCGGGCAATTTGGTACTCGCTTTCACTGTCATGCGGGCTGATCGGCTCATCCCATTCGTCGGCGGTGTGATAGCGGCTGAACAGCGTGTTGCCCAGCGCTACCGCTTCGCCATCCTGACTGAAATAATCGTCGCGCGAGCGATTCATCTGCCTAGTGAGAAAATAGCTGAGCGTGCACACCGGTTCGCTGAACCCGACGTCGTCGTCACCGCTTGCGCTTTCGCTGTCGGTTTGCCGCAACTGGCCGTAGCCGCAGAACTCACGCGCCTTGCCGTCGTAAACGCCCTCGCGCCAGAAAAACTCCTGCGTCAGGCAATTGCTGGTGATCTCATCCAGTTGCTGCTGCTTTTTGACCACGGTAACCGGGAACGGCAAGTGCGAAACCGGTTGGCGTTCAAGAGCAATCAATCGCTGCTTCTCGTCCAGCCACTCCTGCGCCGAACTGCGATAAACCACGCTGGCACTGCACCCCATATTGTTGTTGCTGGCCGTCAGAAGATAAGGCTTGGCCGTAACGAAATCGTAGCGCCAGTGCTGCGGTTTGATATGCGTTACGGTAAGGATGAGGCTGGCGCAACCCAGGCCTTGCAGGTCGGCGAAGCTCACTTGGCTTAAACGGTCGTAACGTACGCCTTCGGGCCACGGGACGCTGATGGGTGTTTGTTCCAGGCCGTTGCCGCCACGGTTCAGATAGATCTCGAATCTATCGGACTTCAGATAGATCAGCGCCAGTGCGCCGGAGCCGTCGAGGTCGGCGAGACGCACCTGCGACGAATCGAATTGCTCGTAGGTGAAGGGCAGGTCGCTGATTTTTTGGCCTTTGCCAAAACGGCCGTGACCGAGGTTGGGCCAGCAGCGGATTTCGTCGTGTCGAATGCGGCACAGTTCGGGCATGTCGCTGCCCAACAGATTGCCCAGCAGCACCAGTTCAGTAGGGGTGTTGCTGAATAAGGGCAAGCGATCATTGGCCGGCCCGTGCAGCACCTCTTCGGCCGGGGCGAAACCCTGTTCGCGGCGATTGGCGTACAACCGAACCGAGTTCGGGCCGATCATGGCAATCGAACTCAGACCATCACCGCTGAGGTCGCCCAACGTGGACAGCGTGTGGAAGAACTCCAGCGGGAAGGCATTGAAGGGGATAAAGTCGGCGAACTCACGTGCGGCATTCAACGTGCGGAAACCAATGTTGCCGGGCTGGGCAGTGATCCAGTCGAGGCGTCCATCACCGGTCAGGTCAGTGAGCAGTTGCTCCACCGCGCGGTTGCGATTGGCGACTGGAATCTTGTCCAGCGCTGTCCACGGGGCATAGCCGATTTCGTCGCCTCCCGCCTCTGCGCGCAGCGGTTCGCGGTAGTACCAGCTCTGATCATAGCGGCAGAGAAAACCTGGCACGCCTTCCCCGTAAAGGTCGACGCACTGGTAGAAACCGCCGTCGTCAATCCCCGGCAGGTGGTCCGCCTCAAGCAGGCGCGTGGGGATTTTATTGATCTCGAATGATGAATAGTCGAACTCCACCGGCGGGGAGTTTTCCACCATGCCACTGGCATCGAAGCCTTGATAGTGCGCGGCGCTGATCTGGCTGAAGGACCAACCCGGCGTGGCATCGCTGTGTTCCAGCAACAGGCGTCGCGTCAGCACCGGTTTATCCACCAGGCTGGACGGGAAGTGATGAAACATCAACATTTGCCGACAGAGCCGGCGAGTACCGACTTCAAAACCCTGGCCGTAGGTCGAGAAGGGGTCGACACGCACGGGCCAGGGCTGCAGCGTTTTACCGTCATACGCCGGGACCTGGGTCAGCGAGGTGGTGCGTTCGCCGTAGTCGAACAGCACCTGGAAATGCCAATCCAGTTCCGCCAGGTTTTCCACCGTCCAGGCGTACAGGTCTTTGCTCGCCATGAAATTGCCATAGCACACCCGCTCCAGATAGCGCTGGGCGCGGTAGTCGTTGATCGGATCGGGATGCTGATCATCGGCTTTGTAAATGAAACCGATGTGTTCGCCGTGCGTGTTCATGCTTTCGCAGAGCAGCCAGGCGCTAACGCGTAGCGGGTCATCCGGATCGGCTCGGCGAGATGCCGCCGTTTTGCCGTAGACGTGCAGCGAGCCGTCGGCGCCATGCACCAGCCAGAAGGGTGGTTGGTTGCTCGTTGGCTGCCAGAGCTCTCGCAGAGCAAAGTCGCTTTCAACCCTTGGCCAGAAACGCACCACGTTGTGTAGACCGATGGTGACGCCGTCATAAGTGGACTCAGGGCGCGACTTGATGCGGCCGTCCGCCTCAAGCTCGGGCATCCACTCCTCGCCGTCGGTCCCGACGATTTCGTCATGATCGGTGTAACGCGGCACACCTTGGTTAGTGCGCCGGCTAATCTGACTCAGGCCCAGGCTCCAGCCCAACCCGAACGGCCCGTTACCGGCCTGGCTGCTGTAAGTGAGAGACAGTTGAGGGTCCCAGCCACGCCCGGCTGAAAGCGGGATAGGCAGCACGAACGATGCGGCGCCGGTCGGGCCGACGCTGCCCCAACTCTTGCCGATGGTGGCGATGGTCGAGCTTTTGGCGATGGACGGAGTAACGATGCTCAGTTCTTGGTCGGCCATGATTGCGTCCGGTGCAGTTGTGGGGGCGTAGGTGACTCGACGCTACCAACAATTGCATGGGGCGTAACCTGTCAGATCTGACAGGTGCACAAGAACGATTTGTATGTATTGCGGCGTTTTTTATCACCAAATAAAACGACGGATACAAAAAAGGCTGGCACGTCGTATGACGGGCCAGCCTTTATTCATAGCGGCGAAGTGCTTACTGCACTTCTACTGCCAGGCTCTCGCTGATCTTCTTTTGCCAGATCGCAGGACCGGTGATGTGTACCGACTCACCTTTGCTGTCCACCGCAACGGTGACCGGCATGTCCTTGACCTCGAACTCGTAGATCGCTTCCATGCCCAGCTCGGCGAAGGCCAGCACTTTGGACTTCTTGATCGCCTGGGCGACCAGGTAAGCGGCGCCGCCGACAGCCATCAGGTACACGGCTTTGTTGTCCTTGATCGCTTCGATCGCGGTCGGGCCGCGCTCGGACTTGCCGATCATGCCCAACAGGCCGGTCTGCTCAAGGATCTGCCGGGTGAACTTGTCCATCCGCGTTGCGGTGGTCGGGCCCGCCGGGCCAACCACTTCGTCACCGACCGGATCAACCGGGCCGACGTAGTAGATGAAACGACCTTTCAGGTCTACCGGCAGGGTTTCACCCTTGTTGAGCATCTCGACCATGCGCTTGTGCGCAGCATCGCGACCGGTGAGCATCTTGCCGTTGAGCAGGACGGTTTCGCCCGGCTTCCAGCTCTGCACGTCTTCCGGGGTCAGGGTGTCGAGGTTGACGCGGCGAGCCGACGGGCCGGCTTCCCAGACGATTTGCGGGTAGGCGTCCAACGGTGGCGCTTCCAGCGAGGCCGGGCCGGAACCGTCGAGCACGAAGTGTGCGTGACGGGTGGCGGCGCAGTTCGGGATCATGCACACCGGCAGCGAGGCGGCGTGAGTCGGGTAATCCATGATCTTCACGTCGAGCACGGTGGTCAGACCACCGAGACCCTGTGCGCCGATGCCCAACTGGTTGACCTTCTCGAACAGCTCCAGACGCATTTCTTCGATGCGGCTGGACGGGCCACGCTTGATCAGCTCGTGAATGTCGATGGACTCCATCAACACTTCCTTGGCCATTACAGCGGCTTTCTCGGCGGTGCCGCCGATGCCGATGCCGAGCATGCCCGGTGGGCACCAACCGGCGCCCATGGTCGGAACGGTCTTCAGTACCCAGTCAACGATCGAGTCGGACGGGTTGAGCATGGCCATTTTCGACTTGTTCTCGGAACCGCCGCCCTTGGCCGCCACGTCCACTTCCACGGTGTTGCCCGGGACGATGGAGTAGTGAATAACGGCAGGGGTGTTGTCCTTGGTGTTTCTACGAGCGCCCGCCGGGTCGGCGAGGATCGAGGCACGCAGGACGTTTTCCGGCAGGTTGTATGCCTGGCGCACGCCTTGGTTGATCATGTCGTCCAGGCTCATGGTGGCGCCATCCCAGCGCACGTCCATGCCCACGCGCACAAACACGGTGACGATGCCGGTGTCCTGGCAGATCGGGCGATGGCCGGTGGCGCACATGCGCGAGTTGATCAGGATTTGTGCCATCGAGTCACGGGCCGCTGGCGATTCTTCGCGCAGGTAGGCTTCGTGCATCGCCTGGATGAAATCCACCGGGTGGTAATAGGAAATGAACTGCAGGGCGTCGGCAACGCTCTGAATCAGGTCGTCTTGCTTGATCACGGTCATGAGTCGCGCTCCTCTATAAGACGGGAACATTCAATAAGGTGCCTGCGGCTTGGGTGCTTCGGTCGCTCGCAGACACCTTTCAAGGCACGCCGGGGTAGCTGGCGCGACGCTAAAAAGGCGCGGCAGTATACCGCGCCTCGGTGGGGCATACACGCGCCGGTAGTCATTCCTTGGTCGCATGGGTGGGTTGATCGCGATTGTATTGGCAGCTTGAAATCCTTTCCCCCTCACCCCAACCTTCTCACCCAAGGGGGCGAGGGTGAGGGGCTTTTCAGGCCACACTTTTGACGTCAAATTTCGAGCCCCAAAATCGGTGGTCATTTATCGACTACGCCACTAAAGTGGCAGCCGGTCTGTAGAGTAGGACACTCGGTCAGCCTCCTATCGCACGGTGAGTCAACGATTGACCCATAACGCCATTCAACGTCTTTTGCTTAAACGCTTTGCCCTCGCTGCAGCCACCTATGGATTGGCTTTGCTGCTGCTGTGGCTGGCGTTTTTTACCGGGCATTACGACGAATCCTTGAGCACAGTAACCATCGGCAGCGGGCTGGTGGTGATCAGTCAGGCCATTCTGTTCGGTCTGTTCTGGTCGGGCCGCAACCAGCGTTTTGACGATCCAAGCCTGACAGAAACGCAAGTGTTACTCGGGCTTGGCTGGCAAACCTGGCTGATCGCTCATCTGGACGAAGCGCGCGGCGCCTTTCTGGTGTTCTACGTGCTGATCCTGCTGTTTGGCCTGTTTCATCTGAGCCGGCGAGCGTTCATCCGCTGTGCGTTGTTGGTGTTCTTCAGCTTCTGCGCAATCACCCTGTGGGACGCATACCACTTCCGCTTGCCGGAGCCGGCGCTCGCGGCGTTGCAGGTGTGCGTTCTGGCGATGGTGCTGGCGTGGCTGGTGCTTTACGCGCGCTTTGTTCAGGTGTCGCGCCAACGCATGCGCCAGCGCCGGTTTGCCTTGCAGGCGCATCAGGACACCCTGCGCGGGATGATGCGTCAGCTTGAAGACCTCGTTGCCACCGACGAACTGACCGGCCTGTTCAACCGTCGGCACTTCCTGCGCCTGGCCACGCGTGAGCTGAACGCGATGGACAGTGACGCAGTGCACGGTCTGGCGCTGATCGACCTCGACCATTTCAAACGCATCAATGACCTCTATGGCCACGCCGCTGGCGATCAGGTATTGCAAGCGTTCGCCGGTGTCGCCCAGGCGTGTCTGCGCGACGGCGATGTACTGGCGCGCTATGGTGGCGAGGAATTTGTCGTGCTGCTGCCCGACTGCGATGCCGAGCGCCTGACCGCCTGCTGCGAACGTCTGCGCATTGCCTTCACCGATGTCGAACTGGTCGGCCTGAACGTGCGTAATCTCAGTCTGTCGGCCGGCATGACGCTGCTGGCCTTGGGCGATGACCTCGATGACGCCCTGCAACGTGCCGATCAGGCGCTTTATCGGGCCAAGCGTGACGGGCGCAATCGTTGTGCGGCCGCGTGGGAGAACGTCGATGCCTGAGCTTCGTGTCGGTGAACGGCAGTGGTCGGTAGCGGCGGGCAGCAACCTGCTCGATGCCCTCAACCAGAACGGTGTGGCCGTGCCCTACAGTTGTCGCGCCGGCAGTTGCCATGCGTGCCTGGTGCAGTGCGTGCAAGGCTTGCCCGCCGACAATCGCCCGGATGCCCTGAGCGCCGAGCAGCGTCAGCAGGGTTGGCGTCTGGCGTGCCAGTGTCAGGTGATCGAAGATTTACAGGTGCACACCTTCGACCCGCTCGAGGACGGTCGCCCGGCCATTGTCGAGGCACTGGACTGGCTCAGCGACAGCGTCATGCGTTTGCGCCTGAGCGTGCAACGGCCGCTGCGTTACAGCGCCGGGCAGCATCTGGTGCTGTGGATCAATCACATCGCGCGGCCTTATTCGCTGGCCAGCCTGCCGGAGGAAGACCGTTTTCTGGAGTTTCACCTCGATTGTCGTCAGCCCGGCGAATTCTGCGACGCGGCGCGACGTCTGCAAATCGGCGACCCGATCCGCCTCGGCGAATTGCGCGGCGGTGCGTTGCACTACGACCCCGACTGGCACACCCGGCCGTTGTGGCTGTTAGCGGCGGGCACGGGGCTCGGCCCGTTGTTTGGTGTGTTGCGCGAAGCCTTGCGCCAGGATCACCAGGGCGCCATCCGCGTCATTCACCTGGCCCATGACGCGAGCGAGCACTATCTGGCCAAACCCCTTGTCGCACTGGCTGCACAGCGTGAAAACCTCACGGTCGACCTGTGGACAGCGGCCGAGTCAGCCGCCGCTTTGGCGCAACTGCGCCTTGTTTCCCGGCAAACCCTGGCCTTAGTCTGCGGCTCAGCGACCAGCGTCGACGCCTTTGCCCGGCGCCTGTACCTGGCCGGACTGCCGCGCAATCAACTGCTGGCTGATGTGTTTCTCAGCCGCGGTTGAGCGCTGAATTTTCATCAGGGCGAGGCGTTTTTTGTGGCGAGGGGATTTATCCCCGTTTGAGTACGCAGCGCTCACCGCTTTTTGGGGCCGCTGCGCAGCCCAACGGGGCGGTGCGACGTTTCGCTAAATCCCCTCGCCACAGTTAACTTCCTCAACCCAGCCAAGTTGAGACCCACCATGACCGACGCCATCCTGCTGGAACGTGAACGCGGTCTACTGACCCTGCGCCTGAACCGCCCCGACAAGAAAAACGCCCTGACTCGAGCGATGTACAGCCGGCTCGCCGACGCATTGAAGCAAGCCGACAGCGACCCCGAAATCAACGCTGTGCTGATCACCGGCAGCGCCGAGTGCTTCACGGCCGGCAACGACATCGCCGACTTCATCCAACAGCCGCCCAGCGATCTGGACAGCCCTGTATTTCACTTTATGCTCAACCTGCTCGAATGCCGCAAACCGGTGATCGCTGCCGTGGCGGGGGCTGCGGTGGGGATTGGCACGACGCTGTTGCTGCATTGCGATCTGGTTTACGTCAGCCGCGATGCGCGACTGCGCATGCCGTTCGTGAATCTGGGGTTGTGCCCAGAGTTCGGCTCCAGCCTGATTCTGCCGCGTATGCTGGGGCACGCCAAAGCGTCTGAACTGCTGTTGCTCGGCGAAGGTTTCAGTGGTGAACAAGCGGCGCAGTGGGGCATTGCCACAGAGGCACTGGGCAGCGGCGAGGCAGCACTGGCCAGGGCGCGGGAGATGGCTTTGCGTTTCGATGAACTCCCGTCGCAAGCCGTGCGCATCAGCAAGCAATTGATGAAAGCGCCGGACCGCGAGTTGATCCGCAAAGTGATCAAGGAAGAGGGCGCCTTGTTCACCCAACGCCTGCGTTCGCCGGAAGCCTTGGCGGCATTGACCGGGTTTATCAAACGACATTAAAAAATCGCATTCCCAATGTAGGAGCTGCCGCAGGCTGCGATCTTTTGATCTTCAAAATGCAAAAAGCCCCGCCATTCACATGGCAGGGCTTTTGTTGTTCAGCAGCCGAGCACTCAGACCTGCGGGTCGCCCACGTGCAGGATCTTCATGCCGTTGGTGCCGCCGGTGGTGTGGTAGCTGTCGCCCTTGGTCAGAATGACCCAGTCGCCTTTCTCCACAACGCCGCGCTTGACCAACTCGTCGATCGCCTTCTGGCTCACTTCGTGCGGCGGCAGCGATGCCGGGTCGAACGGCACGGTGTACACGCCACGGAACATGGCCGCGCGGGCCTGAGTTTCGCGGTGCGGGGAGAACGCGTAGATCGGCACCGAAGAACGGATGCGCGACATGATCAACGGCGTGTAGCCACTTTCGGTCAGCGCGATGATCGCTTTGACGCCCGGGAAGTGGTTGGCGGTGTACATGGCCGCCAGCGCGATGCTCTGGTCGCAGCTTTCGAACACTTTGCCGATGCGGTGGCTGGAGGTCTTGCCGGTCGGGTGCTTTTCAGCGCCGACGCAGATGCGCGCCATCGCTTGCACAGCTTCCAGCGGATACAGACCGGCAGCGGATTCGGCGGAGAGCATCACGGCGTCGGTGTAGTCGAGCACGGCGTTGGCCACGTCGGACACTTCGGCACGAGTCGGCATCGGGTTCTGGATCATCGACTCCATCATCTGGGTCGCAACGATCACAGCCTTGTTGTGGCGGCGTGCGTGCAGAATGATTTTCTTCTGAATGCCCACCAGTTCGGCGTCGCCGATTTCCACACCCAGGTCACCACGGGCAACCATTACCGCGTCGGACGCCTGGATCAGACCGTCGAGGGTTTCGTCGTCGGCCACGGCTTCGGCGCGCTCGATCTTCGCCACCAGCCAGGCAGTGCCGCCGGCCTCGTCGCGCAGTTGACGGGCGTAGTTCATGTCGGCAGCGTCACGCGGGAAGGACACCGCAAGGTAGTCGACTTCCATTTCAGCGGCGAGCTTGATGTCGGCCTTGTCTTTTTCAGTCAGGGCCGGTGCGGTCAGGCCGCCACCGCGACGGTTGATGCCTTTGTGATCGGACAGCGGACCGCCGATGGTCACGGTGCAATGCAGCTCGGTGGCGGTGGCGGTATCAACGCGCATTACCACACGGCCGTCGTCGAGCAGCAGCTCGTCGCCCACGCCGCAGTCCTTGACCAGATCCGGGTAGTCGATGCCGACCACTTGCTGGTTGCCTTCGGTCAACGGATGGCTGGTGGAGAAGGTGAACTGATCACCAATCTTCAGCTCGATCTTCTTGTTGGCGAATTTGGCGATACGGATTTTCGGGCCTTGCAGGTCACCTAGCAGGGCGACGAAGCGGCCATGCTTGGCAGCAATTTCACGCACCAGCTTCGCGCGAGCCTTGTGCTCGTCAGGGGTGCCGTGGGAGAAGTTCAGACGGGCAACGTCCAGGCCAGCCAGGATCAGCTGTTCGAGAACTTCCGGCGAGTTACTGGCCGGGCCAAGGGTAGCGACGATTTTGGTACGACGGACGGACATGCAAAGACTCCTGAGTTCAAGCGCAGGCAGAGGCTACTATGCTCTTGGGGTGTAGTCATTGTTCGTTTGCACTACTTATCGTTTTCTTTATTGAACCCGGTAACTTTGGGACAAACGCACCTGAAGATTTCCGACGATGGGTCGATACAGAGCTCAAGACAGGAGAACCCCCATGCGATTGTTGCCCATTGCCGCCCTTGCCCTCAGCGTCCTCGCCGTGACGGGCTGCACCCGTTGGTCGATGAACCATCATTTGAACAACGCCTACAGCGCCTATGATCGTGGCAATTGCGAGCAGGTGATGCTTGAGCTGTCCAAGGTCGAACGCGCCAGCCGCGCCCGCCCGTAC
The DNA here is from genome assembly GCF_044760045.1 of Pseudomonas sp. NPDC098747. Classification (NCBI taxonomy): domain Bacteria; kingdom Pseudomonadati; phylum Pseudomonadota; class Gammaproteobacteria; order Pseudomonadales; family Pseudomonadaceae; genus Pseudomonas; species Pseudomonas sp. NPDC098747. The sequence goes on from NZ_JBIWAL010000021.1 coordinate 41,782, forward strand.
GTGTGGCCGGAAGTGTCGATGATGCGCGGCCAGTGCCTGGAACGACAAAAGATGTTTGTCGACGCCGCGCAGACCTATCAGTTCATCATCGCCTCGTACCCCAACAGCGAATATGCCTATCGCGCCCGCGCGCGTCTGGAAACCCTGCAGAGTCTGGGCCATTACCCGACGCGTAGTGCGGCGGCCGTGGTGCGTCCAACCCGTTTCTGATGGCAGTTGTCATACAAAATCTGGCCGGTTGTACAGCCTGAGCTATAGTCGAATGATCCGGGTTTAGAGGCGAGTCTCTAATCCGGGGCAACACCTGCGACTGGTCAGTTGTAAGGTGGCGGCGATGTAGCGACCGTTACACCGGAAGCGGGGAGAGCGTGCCTGTGTCGTATCTGTCGTACAGCGCGTTCCGAAGCACAAGTGCGGCTCTGTGATGGAGCCTTGCATGGCGTACTGCGCATGTTTACCGACCGCCGGATCGAACGGCATCAGCTGCCGTATTTCCTCAGAGTGTTCAACAGCATCACCGATAAGCCCCTCGGCTTTCTCGGCAATGTGTCCGCAGACGGGCTGATGTTGATCAGCCAATTGCCGATGATGATCGGCGCGGATTTCAATCTGCGCCTGAAAATCCCCGGCGACGATGGTTGCCATCAGGTGATCGACCTCACCGCCTGTTGCTTGTGGTGCCACGAAGACGCGACGCCGCTGCACTACGACGCCGGCTTCAGCCTGCAACGACCGCCGCCGGAATACGGGCAATTGGTCGAGGCGCTGCGCCAGTACTTCAGCTTTCAGCCGTTGCCGGCATCTGCCTGATTTCAGCGGCGCCTTCATTATTGCTATCGCTGGCAAGCCAGCTCCCACAGGTTTTGTAGCGCTCACGAAAGCCGCATACGCCGCACAACCATGTGGGAGCGGGCTTGCCCGCGATAGCGCCGGGACAGACAACCGGGTTCTAAATGTCAGGAAACGGATATCGCCCGCTCGTTAACCAGCGCCTTCTCCGCCAGCAACAAACCCATCTCGCTCAACTGATAAATCGCCATCGCCAGATGCCGCGGTTTGTCTTCGAGGCTGTCTGCCAGATCCAGCAACAGAATGTTCACCGACGAAAACGTTTCGTACGTCTGAATGGCCACGGCTTCGGGATTGAGGTCGGGGGCGATCATGAACATCTGCATGCCGCGATCCACGGAATTGCGCGAGGGCGGCGCTGCGGGTTTGAGGTAATGGTCGAGGGCTTTTTCGGCGGCTTCGTGGAGTTTTTTTGAATCGGCTGATTCGTAGGGGGAAACCGAGTCGCCGGTTTCGGGGGGATTTGGGGTGTCTTTGATCATGATCATTTCTCCAAGGTAGGCCGCCACCATTTCGCGACTAAACGAATGGGGTGGCGGCTGAACGCAGGTTAGTCGACCGGTGGAGAAATGAATCCCGGCGCGCCCGGAGGCGCCCTGCGAACAGCCACCATCGAGTGCGGGGATAGGGAGTACCCGACTTGATGACGCTTCTACGCATCATTTCAACCACCGGGCGACTAAACCCGACCACTGATTGGCAGCGGCACGGATCAAGTTACGGGGCATCAGCAAAGCGCACAAGCCGGCGGATTCTGAAGGATGTGTAGGCAAAGGCGCAAGGCAGCGTAGCCGCGTATTGGTAGCTGAAGGACGCTGCCGGGTTGTGTTGTGGGAATAGTTACCGTTGGTCGGGACTGTCAGAACTGTCAGGTGTGGTTGCGCTTGCTGTCGGCATTTAATGGCGTTTCTAGCTATTGCACTTGTTGCTTTGGCTTATGCGCTGGATTGACGGAGACAATCATGGATACCAATGATCATTCGGGAAAAAACCCACTCAACGCATCCAGCGATGAAACGAACTCCCCCGAATCATTTAAACAGGCTGCTGAAGAAATCAGTCGCAAATCCCAACCTCGATTATTGTTGGATGAGCATCCTTGGGTAGTTCCGGCGAAAGGCAGCACCATTCCACGGACAAGAGGCATCCAACTCAATAGTGGATTTATATTTGCACCCCATCAAGCCGCTGAGTTGCATTTCTATAATAAGGATGGAGTGGTTTATCAAGTAAAGAAATTTCCAACCAGCGGCGATGGGATCGTCTGGAATACTGATTTCGAATTGGCGAAAGGGCTTGGGTATATTCACTTCAGAACAGTATTTGCAAACTATTGGTCGGGCTGGAAAAGCTCGGGAGAATTTTATGCCGAAAATCCCATACCGGCGCCATTCGTCCGCTTTAGCCCCAACTTTCTCGATTCACCGATTGTTATATCAGGCACGGGTATTGCCGGAGCTCATGTGGTTGTGTTGAACGACAGGGGGGAGAGGATAGCGGACGGATATGTGCAATCTAATAGAACTTGGACAGTCGAGAGTCTCGTTCCATCTACATTGAACGCCTTGACCTTTCAAGCGTATCAAATATCGGAAGGTGTAATGTCGGGACTAACCGAATTTGTAACCACCTATCGTGCCAAAATCACGTCACCTGTGAACAGCCTGCTGCTGCTGGTCAAAGACATTAGCTTCATCGGAACTGCCGCCCCCGATACACAAATAAAAGTAGTCAGTGATAATAACCATTATGACGTTTGGAGCAGTCTGGTTACCGTTCCCCTGACAGAAGTCTGGCAAATGCCGATGACCAAAGTTCCTCCCAGTGGGCCTGCGGCGGTCAAGGCGCAAATCAAATATGGGACGTTGCCTCATTTTTACTCATCTGTCGTCAACTTCAATATCTTGGGAGCCCCTCGCATCACGGCGCCCGCTCAGTCTTCAATTCAGGACCGAACCTTTACCCTCACAGGTGAAAACGGGCTCAGCGGTTTTAACAGTATGGTCAAGGTATTTCTTGACTCGGAAAGGGTCGGAAGTGGAACAGTGGGAGAGGCAGGCATTTGGGACGCGGTGGTCACACTCAAGCCAGGCAATCATTCATTAGCGGTTGAGCAAATTGCCTCGGGCAAGCAAACCGAACGCGGTGCGCCGCGCGCCTTCAGAATCCGCCCAGCCAAAATTGGCGATGTCAAAGTCGACATAATCGACAAATCGATAACCTTCTCTGGCATCGGCTACCCCGGTGCAACGGTCGTTATCACCGTCCCCGGTTGGTCGGTCACACTGCCACAGCCGGTTGTTGCAGAGGGGGGCGAATGGGAGATCAAGGCGATAGGCGCGCCCCTCGGCAGGCCACTAGCAAGCATCGTGCTAAAGGTTCCCGACAATGCCAACGGCTGGATCGAGTCGTTGCCATACACCTTCGAAATCAACAATTCACTGCCTGACGTGTATGCCGTGAGTTCCACCGATGATTATCAGCCCACCTTCAGCGGTAAGGGTTTCAGCGGTGCCACGGTGAGGCTTTACAACCCTGACGGCAGCAGTCAGGTAGCCCCCGAGGTGGTGGTGCGAGGTGGGGAATGGCTGAGCAAAGCGAGTCAACAATGGGGGCCGACGATCAATCGGGAGGTTCATGTAAAGCAGTTTCTGGATGAGCATCAGTCGCCCAACTGGGTTCAGCACCCCGTCATCATCCCACCACTGGCCCCTACTATCGACGAGCCGGTCGATGAAGGCCTGTCACCGACCTTTCGCGGCACCTGCTGGTCGGGTGCCGTCGTGGAAGTCAGCTTCAGCGACGACTCCACTACCTACCAGGCGATCGTGATCGCAGACACCTGGAGCTACCGCCGTCCCACCGATTTTGTGCCCGATACTCCCCACGCGATCACCGTCACGCAAACCGTGGCCACCCTGACTTCGCCATCCGAGACGAAGTCCTTTACGGTTTTGAGACCGATGATCAAACCGGTCATCACCCTCCCGAGCAATGGCAGTAACGTGGGCCATGAAGTTACGGTCGAGGGCACAGGCGGTATGAAAGGGGCCAGGATGCAGGTGCGTGATGTGGTGTACGACAAGGATTTGTCCGAACCCCAATTGCTGAATACGGATGGGGATTGGGAGATACCCCTCAAAGGCCTGAACATCAGAACCTACGGCATCATTGCTCGCCAGACTGATAAAAACCGCGTCTCCAGCAGCGACCGTCACAACTTCAACGTGGTGGTCTTGCCACCGCAAATCACTCAGCCGACAGCGGGCGGAAAACTGCCCCGAACCGGGACGCTTAAAGGGCTTGGCAGGCCCGGAGGGCGGGTCGAGGTCTGGATGGTGGGCGCCGCCGAGCCTTGGCTCAAGGACATTGTCGTGAGAGCGGATGGCGAGTGGGAGCGCGAGGTGCCGTTGCCGGTGGGAGCCTTAAACATTAAGGCTCGGCAGATTTTTGAAGAGAACGGCAAACCGCACCAGTCCGAATTCACGGACGCTGTGCAATACAGCGTTGTCCCGGCGGCGCCTTTTGTCGAGACGCCGGTTGAAAACCAACTTATCGGACAGCGGGTGGTGGTGTCCGGATTCGGCGTGCCGGGCGACACCGTTACGGTGAAACTCGGCGCCTTACACGCCAGCGCTGCAGTCATGGCGGACCGCACCTGGTCGGTCAAGCTTGTGCTCGCTGAAACCGGCGCAATGCACTGCCTGGAAGTGACGGCGGCGCTGGATGAATTCGAATCTGAGGCCGCACAGCGTGCAGTGGTGTTGGGCACGTATCTTCCCTCCATCGATATCCCGGCGGCAGGGCGCAGCGTCAAAAATCCGGTGCTGTTCGCAGGGCAGGGGCGTGCGGGTGTCGGGCAGGTGGTGAGCTGGTATGACCCGGATAAGAAGTGGCTGGTGAATGTTCCTGTCACTGCCGATGGGTGGCAGGGCCCGGCCGCGCAGTTGTTACGCCAGGGTGGTCAATGGGCCAGGTTCGGCCAGACGCTGACTGGAGGCAGTGAGGGGACACATTCGGCTTGGATCGCCAGCGCGCGTTTTGAAGTGGAACCTGATACGCCACAAAAAACTGATCTTTAAATCCGACGAGCGGTAACAAAACCTGTCAGATCTGACAGTAGATCTCTTCCTTCAAACAGCGCCAAATCTCAACCAAGACATTGCAGCCTGACATCATCGTCAGGTTGCTGCGGCCGGTTATCGACTCAAGGAACTGATCATGGCTCAAGCCCCTCGCCCCACGGTGCTACTGTACGAACAGTTGTTCAGTGAAGAACAACATGCACAGGACGCAGGTCTGCTGAGTCTCAAGACCTACCTTGCAGAGGGCGGTTCGATTTTCCCATTGGTGCAGAAGGGCGCGCCTGGTCTGGTCAGGGAATACGGCTTGAGCGTCGAAGATGCGCAGCGTTTTTTGCGTCGGGCCAACAGCATGGCCACCTATGTACGCCGCCAGTTTATCGAGCACACCCTTGTCTCTGATCAGAGCGCGCAGGACGATCCTTCTTCAGGGCTGTTGTCGATGGTCGAGGGCCCGAAATACGAAGACATTTTCAGAACCGCATTTGAAAACATGAGCCCCCCGGACGCGCTGGAGTCGTGCATTTCACCGGTGGCGTATCTGATCGATTTGCTGGTCTGGATTCGCGACCGTATCGAGCCTGAAGGCAACAAGGATCAAATCCCGCTGCGTCAGCGCCGTACCGACTTGATGGAGTTGTCGGTCGACTTCAATGCGGTTTACCAATCGGTGTCTTCGGTCGACATCATCACCGCCGTGCTGGAAGACTTTATAGTCGCGAACGATGCGCAAATCGACATCGAAAAAGCACTGATGACGTCGCGGTATCCCAATGGCCTGCCTTATTACCAGCACTGGGTCACGATTGATGGCATCGCCCAGCTCAAAGGACTGTCGGTGGGCGACTTTAACGACACCGTGGATTTGTCCTACCCCTACTTTTTAAACGGAGCCAGCGCTGTCCGTCCCGTGCAGGCCCTGGCACATGCTTCGCGTCTGGGTCCCTATCAGCGAGCATTGCTGACGGAAGATATGCTTGGCGATGATGAGGATTGGAAACAGTTTTATCTCGTTAATTTCGGTGTAACGGGAGTGGGAAGCAAGACTCTGCACCATGTTCCATACTTCGCCACGCAAACAAAACTCGATACTTTGACGCTCGAAAGTTTGTTATCGGTCAAGGCATTTGCTCCGGTACGTTCGGCCAACGTGACCTATGGCTCACCGGAGACAACGCAGGGACCCGAAAGCGGTCGTTCCGGCTCGGTTTACATCAATGCCAATAGTCACCCAGGTGTATCTATCACCACCGATATAACTTCAACTTTGAACATATTGTCCGTGGACCCCGAAAACGTCAAAGAGCGGGGAGCCTTCGACCGGATGAACCGCAAGATACGTCTGGACAACTGGCTGCAGCTGCCCAGCGATCAAGTGGACGCTTTACTGGCTGCCGCGATGCGGGCCGAGGAGCGTGGCAATCCGGGCGTTGCTGGCAAATGGCTGATTTCGGACAACGTTGTGCACGCCCTCGGGTTGTTCCAGATTCTGCGCCAACACTACAAATGCACGGCGACAGACTTTGCTGTGTTCCTCGATTGCATGTCGATTTACGGTCGTGGCGAAGCGGTTTCGCAGTTTGATCAGGTGTTCAACGCTCAAGCGAACTATCGCCAGCCGATGAAACTTGATAAGGGGAACTTCCCGGTGGTTCCGCAACCGGGGCCGGACGATATGACGATCAGCCAACTGTGCGCCGGCTTGCGGATTGACTTGCAGACTTATCAATATCTGGCAGTGGCCGTTGCCCGCGCGCACAACATCACCAACAACACATTGCAACGCAGTCTGCCAATCATCTCGAGCTTTTACCGGTTGGTGTGGTTGCCCCGGTGGTTGCGCATGACACCGCTTGAAGGCCTGCTGATGTTGCAGTCGCTGGGCGGCGATGACTGGGTCAATGGGCTTGCGGGCGAGCCTTCGATCAAATCTGCAGCCGGCGCCACCGCGGATGTATTGACGCTCATGAGTGCGATGGACGCCTGCGTGCTGTGGTGCAAGCGAAGTGACCTGTCAGTGATGTGGGTGATGCAGCACGCGGTTGAACTGTCGCCAGGGCGAGAGGCGTCGGAGCGCGATCTGGCGCTCTTTGAGCAACTGCGCAGTCTGCTGCCGAACGCGCTGTTCTCCAATGCCGGTTTGTTGATGGCCGGCCTGCCTCCTGCGGGAGCAGCAGACTGGCTGGACTTTCTGACGCAGAGCGTCGTGCCGCGTCCCGATGGTATTGGCGAGACGCTGGGACCGATTGTCGATGCCAGCGGCTTGGTGCTGGCACCCGCCGGAACGCCGGACGAATACCTGATCTTCGCCCGTAAACGGCTAGGCTGGGCTGTCGACAATGCGCTGGGCGCCACTTGGGCGTCTCAACGTGACGCCATGGTTGGCATCATGCTCAATGTGGTTCTGGAAGCCCGTGACGCGCAGGTGTCGGTGGTGAAAGAAACGTTGGCGGTCTATGCCGGCGTTGCGGTGGAACTTGCGATTCCAATCATCAATTGGGCCGGCACCACGGTTTTCCGTTTGCTGGAGCAATTGACCCAGCGGATCGGTTTGGCCGCTGACACCCGGGAGCAGAGGCGCACGCCCGAAACTGATCCGGTGATCGATCTGTTAGCCGATGTGCGACGGCGCAGTGAGGTGGTTTCAACACTGGAACTCAGTGCTGCGTTGTTGCAGGACTATCTCGATTACGGTCATCTGGCCTGGCTCGGTCAGACCGATAAATACGCGATATCGGTGAACACGCTTTATTACCTGTCAGTGTTCAAACGGGCATTTGCGCTCAGCGAACAACCGCAGCACAAACTGCTCGACTACCTACGCCAGGTCAATGCACTGCCAACCCTGTCGGTTGATGCCAGAACCCTGGCTTACCAGGCGTCGACCATCAAGCTGGCCGAGTATTTCGGCTGGAGCGTGCAGGAGGTGCGCGACTGTGTCAGTCGCATCGATCCCGTTCTGCCGATACTCAAGAGCTTGAAACAACTGGATTTGTTGATGCGGGTTCGGGTGATGTCCACAGCGACCGACATGGACGCCCTGACGCTTTTCCTGCTCGGCACGTTGCCGGCGACAGTTGACGACGGCGAATCCCAAAAAGCTTATGCCGACGCGGCCGAGCGCGCCTTGTTGAGCGAAACCGGTGAACAAGTGCCGCGTGTCGAGATGGCGGAGGATCTGCAACAGCTGGTTACTACGACTTGCATCGTCACGCCCACAGAGCTGATTGCCGGGAAACCCGGCGAAAAAGCCATCTTCACGGTGACGGTAAAGAACCCCGCAGGGCTGCCACTTGAGGGCGTCCCTGTTTACTGGAAGGTCGCGCTGGGCACTCTCCAGAAGAGCATTACCGACAAGGACGGTACGCTGAAGGCCGAGTACTTTCCCGGCACGACGATGGGGGCCGAAACGCCGATGTACTGGCTCGATCTGCTCGATCCCGAATACGCCCCGACCATCAACATTGTTGCTGAAGCCAAATCCATGGAGTTCCCGCTCTTCTACAGATCCACCGTGCCATCGACGGTGGTGCCCAGAGGGCAAGAGGTCGAGCTGTACGTCACAATGATGGACAGATACGGAAACCTCGGCCAGGACATGCTCGTGGAATGGTTCGCAACCCCCGTCAATTCCTCGACACTACCTCTTGCAATTGTCCGGCCCTCGCAAGCGTTCACCAATCAGGAAGGGTTCACGCGGGTTTTCGTCTCCAGTGCAACCGGCGGAACCTTTGTCTGCAGTGTGCTCAGCCACGGCAGTGAAGAACGGGCCAATTTTGATCTCATCACTTTCGAGGGCGATCAGGTCACGGAGTAAGCGCTCGCCTCACCAAGGGTTTGTCTCGGGTTTCCCCAAGGAGCAAGGATCATGGCACTGAGTGACATTGGCGTTCTGCTGGAAAAACGCCGTTCTGCACTGCTCGAATACAGCATTGGCCAAGTCAACAAAACGAAATATGAGTTTGTGAAAACACCGGCCGATGTGTTCGAACTCTTGCGGATGGACCCGTTGGACACGTTTGCGGTGCAGAGCTCCTGGCTGGCCGAGGCGACCAGTTGTGTGCAGCAATACATGCATGCGGTGTATCGCAAGCTGGAACCTGGCTTCACCACACATCAGTTCCCGCCGCATGACCTGGCCCAATGGCAGCTATACAACAACTATCCGGACTGGGCGGCGGTGCAGTTGATTACGATCTACCCGGAAAACTACATCAACCCCTTTGTTCGTCAACGCAAGTCCAGCCTGTTCAAGAACCTTGAAAACGACCTCAACCAGAGCCGCTTGACTACCGATTCTGTGCAGGCCGCGTTGCAAGGGTATCTGCATACATTCGAGCAGACCTGTGACCTGGATGTCATCAGTTGCTACATGGACGGCGCCACGCCTGACCTGGCCGATTACTATTTTATCGGGCGCCAGCGAGCGCAGCCGTTTCAGTACTACTGGCGCAAGGCCGAGATCGAACTTACGCCCACCTGCGTTGGCGTCAATCCGGCAGCCTGGAGTGAATGGCAAGCGATAGGCATTCAGCCGGGCAACCGGGTTCTGGAAACGCGCCCGGTGTTCTGGAACGGTCGCTTGTGGGTGATCTCGGCGGAATGGCGCGACAAAGTGGCCGGCCGAAAGACTGATGAGTTCCTGCCGGCCAATCTGAGTGTCAACCTCGCGTTCATGACGCAGAGTGGGCAGTGGTCGGCGCCGCTGAATGTGTTCAGTATCGATTTCGATGCCGCTGATGCACTGGTGAACTTTCGCTTGGTTGCTACGGTGTTGAAGGAGAGTCCCTCGTCGAAAGGCAAACTGGGGATTTTGATCACTGCGGGTCAAAATCCATATGTGCTGAAGAAGCACAAGATTTTCGATGTGCTGATGCGCCAGGACACAATTGACCTCGGCACTTGGCTGGATGCAGCAAGGGATCGATTTGCCACGCCGGAAACTGTTCAGCACTCAGTGGGCCATCAGGTAACGATGAATAGCTCGGGCAAACCCGAGGGGTCCATGTCACCTTTTCTGAGTCTGCAAGCCACCGCCGTGCGTGAAAAAAACGAGGACGTCGTTACAGTGATCGGCGCGTGCGAGCCAACAGGGTTGGCCAACGCCCCACAAACGCTTCCCTTTGTACTGGGGTTGGTGAACAGAGCGGGGGGCGATGATGAACTGAAAGTCGAACGTTCCCCCGCCGGTGGCTGGACCATCGGACCGCTGACGGTCAGGCGTGACGAAGGCTCATGGCCGCAACCCACCGCGTTCAAACTAGTCACGGAAGCTGGCGACTTTGGCGGTAGAGAGTTCGAGCTGACGATTGTCAATCTATCGGACTTCCCTGCGCCGACCCTGCTGAAAAACAGCGCTGACGCGGCGCAGTTTCTCTCCTTTAACCTGCCGACGGGGTATCTGAAGTACACCCGTCTGAATTCACTGTTCGGCCCTGAACTGGTCCAGCGCTCCAATATTTCCGTGGATGCAGTAATGGATTGGAGCACTCAGTTCATCGCCGAACCGACGCCGGCGGCTGATCCGACGTTCAAGGAACCCAACGGGGCGTATGACGGGGCCAACGGGCTGTTTTTCTGGGAGATGTTTTTCCATCTTGTGCATTTGGTGGCCAAAATCTTGCACAACGAAGGGCGCTTTCCCGAATCACAGAGCTGGCTGCATTACGTGTTCGACCCACAGGCGACGGAGGATAAGTCTGACGTTAATGGCAAACCACTCTACTGGCGCTGCCGGCCGCTGGCTAAAAACCAGGGTAACCCGGGCTGTGAAGCCCTGGCCCCCATCGACCCGGACGCCATCGGCTATGCGAAACCTGGACACTTCAAGCTTCTGATATTCAGCGAATACGTGAAAAATCTGATGGAGTGGGGGGACTGGTATTACCGGCAGTTGACCCGCGATAGCCTTGTGGCAGCCAAGCTGTGCTACGTACAGGCGGGGTTCCTGATGGGCAAGGCACCCACTGCGCGCACCGTGTCGCGTTGGCAGACCCAGACGATTGCCGACCTGTTGAAGCAGTGCGAAACCCGCCCAGAGCTTGAAGCCTTTGAACAGACATTGAGCTTCAGTCTGGCGGACGTACCGTCTGGCTCCGACGTGGCGCCCATGCTGGGGATGCTGGCCAGCGGGCCGTTCAAGGCGCCGATCAATCAGCCGCTGCTGGATCTGTTTGCGGCGCCAGAACAACGTCTGCACAACCTGCGCAACAACCTCACCATAGACGGCAAACCGCTGTTGATTCCGCTGTTCAGCCCGCCAACCGATCCGAACCAGTTGCTGCGGGATCTGGCAGCCGGCGGTGGCGCTGGCCCTCGGCCGATGGGCGGAAGGCTGGTGGTCAATGCGTTCCGCTGGCGCGTGAGCTTCGAAGTGGCAGTGCGTGCCGTGCAGGCGCTGCAGGACCTCGGTAGCCAGGTACTCGGCATGCTCGAACGGCGTGATCGCGCCGAGCAGGAGGAGTTGCAGCAAACCCATATGGTGGAATTGGGCGCGTACGCCACAACCGTGCAGGAACAGTCCATTGCGCAATTGCAGGCCAGCGTGACGGCACTCGAGCAAAGTCGTGCTGTGGCGCAGCACCGCGCTGAGGTGTACGCACGGCATTATGACGAAAACGTGTCGGCAGTCGAATACAAAGTCATGAGTAGCCTGTACTTGTCCAAACAGCTGGCGCTGGCGTCCTCCTTCATCAAGCCTGCGGCGGTGGTGGCGTCGCTGCCCAATATCATCGGGCTTTCCAATGGCGGGCATCGCTTGGACCAGACGATTGAGGCCGTGAGTATCAGGTTAGGCATTGCATCGTCAGTGGCGCAAATGGACGCCGACAAGCAGGCAACCACCGAAGCTTATCGTCGACGCCGTGATGATTGGCAACTGCAACGCGATCAGGCGCTGTTGGAATTAGAGGCCATCGATGCGCAAATCGAGGCGCAGCGCCATTCGGTCACCGCTGCTCAAACCAACTTGGCGCAAACCCTTCGCGCCAACAGCCAGGCGTTGACGGTCTACAACTACCTGAAAAAACGCGCGACCAATGCCGAGCTGTTCGGCTGGCTGCTCGGCCAGCTCAAGGCCCTGCATTATCAGGCCTACGATGCGGTCGTGAGTTTGTGCCTGACGGCGCAAAACTCAATGAACGCCGAAACCGGTGATTACGATAACCCAATCCCTTTGCCTCAGGTATGGCTCGACCAGCGCCATGGTTTCACGGCAGGCGAGCATTTGCGTGGGCACTTGCTGCGCATGGAGCGCGAATACCTGCAACGCTATGAGCGGTGGCTGGAACTGACAAAAACAGTGTCTCTGCGCAAGCTTTTTGACGACCTGATCGATCCGCAAAAAAGTGCAGGCAGCTGGGCTGAAGCGCTCGTGCAGTTGCAGGTCACAGGCTCACTGAAGTTCTGCCTTTCGCAGTTGCTATTCGATCGAGATCATCCGGGGCATTACTGCCGCCAGATCAGTTCGGTTGCAGTCTATCTGCCCGTTCTGCAAGGCCCCTACGAGGATGTGCGAGCCACACTGCTACAGATCAGCAGCAAAACAGCAACTCGGGCCACCACACAATCGGTGCAGTATTTGCACAATCCGCATGGCGTTGCGCCTTCCGATGTGCTGTTCAATTTGCGCGCTGGCCAGCAGATTGCCTTGTCGTCTGGAATTGCCGACCGAGGCATGACGGCGATGAAACCCGAAGAGGGCTTGCTTGACCCGTTCCAGTACACCGGAGCCGTGTCGTGCTGGGAACTGAACTTTCCGTGGCCGACAAAAGCTGCGCAATCGCAGGTGCTGGAGAGGATGACCGACATCATCGTGGTCATCAGCTACACGTCAAAATTCAGCGATACGACCTTTGTCAGTAAGGTGATGGATCTGGTCACATCGATCGAAAACCCCGAACAAGTCACGCCAGTCAAAGGAGCGCGCAATCATGGATGAACCCGTTATTCAAGCGAACGAAAGCCTGGTGCTCAATGGGGACTTTACCCATCTGACGGGGTGGAAGAGGGGGGGGCTAATCGGCACTGCAACGGTCAATTATGAAGGGAACTGGGTCAATCTTCTGGAGGCCTCAGACGAGGGGTGGGTTCGGCAGGTCTTCAAAATTCCAGTGGAACCAGGCATCAATGCACGATATACGCTGAGCTTTCTTTGTGAAGTGCGACACATCAAGTCAGGCTGGCTGCGCATCCTCAAAGGGCAGGATGTATTGCTCGCTATCGAGCTCAAACCCGCTGGCTCGAACCACCTGAAACACGTTGAGTCATCTGTGACGAGCGGGGAGACACTGGCTTTCATACCGTTTGAATATGATCAGGAGCTGCTGTCGGTGGCACGGGGTGATGAGCTGACCCTCGAAATCATCAGCCCGCAGAATGCCCCTACAGACAAGCAGTCGAAAATCCGTGTAACGCGCGTAAAAGTGCTGCTGCACCTGACGCAATTGAAACTAAAAGAAATCAAACTCGATGAGCAGACGCTGCTGCCGAACGCCCGGTTGTACCTCTGTCTGGGAACGAAAGAGGCCGAGTGCCCTCATGTGCTTAATTTCGTGACCGAATCTGATGTCTGGCTGGATACCGCAGTGTCGCTGAAAGCTCATGCCAATCCGAATGGAGCTGTGACCGCCGTACCCGACTGGGGAGTGAATCAGTCAATTGACTCGCATTGGTTGCTCGATATCCCCAGGATAGACGATCTGCCCTCTGAATTCAGTATTGCCCTGAGCAACCGCTATAGCGCCTTTCCCTATGTCATCGGCGTGTCGCTTGGGCACCACCGATTGGCTTTCACGGATGAGCGAGAGGCCGCCATTTACCCTGTGCTTGAGCAGGAACAGAGTGTGAAGCTGGGTTTGCGAGTGGTGTCGTATTACACCCACCAGCCATTAGCGGGCCAGACAATTACCTGGTCAGTTGAAGGGCTGGGCAGCACACACATGGCGATCACTGACGAAAATGGCTGGTGTGACTACGTTTATCAACCGACGACCGCCGGTGATTTTATTGTCATCGCTTCGGTTGTCAGCCCCTATTACGCCATTGGAGTCGTTACCCGGGAGTTTCAGGTCAAGGTGCTGGAGAAGGATCCGTGGCCAGATTTAAGGGCCGTTGTGGATGGCGAGTTGACGGCCTGGGAGGCGCAAGGTTATCCGAACCGGGGGAGTGCTTATCCGGTTCAGTTGCGATTTGCTGAGAACAATCCGTTGGTGAACACCGAACTTTCGTTGCACTTGAGCGGTGATCTTGCAGATCAACTCGGCGTTGACGTCAGCCCGGCGCTGGAGAGTCCGGTGCCGGTGACAACGGACGATCTGGTATGGACGCTGACCAGTAAAGATCAACTCGACGGTCGGTTCCAGCTGACACTGCGCTGTTCGAAACTGTTGGAACCCTCGCCGGCCAAACCGATGTCACTGGCGCGCAACCGGGTCAAAATCGGCGAGGTGCGCGAGGCTAACAAGTCGCCGATAGTGGACGAAGACGAAAGTGTGCTGCTGCGGTTGCAGGTGTTGTATGACACCTCTCTGGGCGATGGCGCCCCGGTCATTAATGCGCTGGTGGACTGGCGAACACCTGAAGGTAAGGTCATTAAGGGCGTGACCGGCGCCGATGGCTGGGCGAGCGTATCCTACCCGCCGGAAACAGCAGGCGAGTTGGTCGTCACGGCCAGCATCAAGGCACATCCAGATGCGGTCTCGATCAACCGAGACTTCACCGTCCACGCTATTGAGAGCAGCCCCTGGAAAAAACATGTGCAGATCCTGCTCGACGGCGAGACAGTCGATCTGAAAACGGTCGGTTTGCTCTGCCGACATGGGCAGACACATACCCTGAAGGTCGTGCCATATCCCGGCAGCCCTTGGACCAACACATATATCAGCCTGCGTTGGCGTGGCAGTGACCCGCATATCGGATTGAGTCCCTCTGACCTTGGACAATGGAAGCCTTTGTTGGAAACCGGCGCGGAGTGGACTCTGGATTCTGCGGCAGATGACAGCATCAGCAGTTTGTTCGATCTGGAATTGCGCCTTAATAACGAGGGGGTCGTTCGAGCTTTGCCCGGCAGGTTGCTATCGGCGGATCTGAATAAAGAAGTGCAACTGATGCTCGATCAGGTTCGGGCGCAGTTAAACGAACAATCCCTACATCCGTGTCTGGGGGCGATACACCGATTCAAAATCTTGCCAAACGCGCTGAGTCCTTTGGTGGGGCTGAAGACTGAAGTGAAATGGACGGGAGATTCCGCCGAGAAGCTGGGTGCAACGATTGAGCCGGCGTTAGATGTTTCTCAAACGCTGGACGATGGAGGCGTGGTCTGGACGCTGGACTTTTCCGCCAGCGAGCAACGGGGGCAATTCGAACTGACCCTTGCCTTGCCTGATCTGGATTTTGTTTCGGTCGCGAAAACGATGGATCTGCATCACAACAAAGTCAGGATTAAAACGTTGCATGAAGCAGCGGTGTATCCGGTCGTTGGTCAGACTCCGGTGTGGTTGTCGGCAAAGCTCGAATCGCACTTTACAGGCCAGCCGGTAGGGCAAGTTACCGTGAAATGGTGGAACGGCGCCGATATCGTCAACGTACAGACCGATGATGACGGCTTGAGCCGATTCCCCTTTGCGCCGAAAACGGCCGGCGAGCATTCGGTGGTCGCATTGGTATTCAGCGACTTTGATAACTACGAAGACTCCGGCGAGATACTGGTCAAAGCGTTGGCGAGCGATCCGTGGGACGATCTGATGGTGTGTTTTGAAGATCAGCCGGAACAACCGTGGGGTGAGAAAACCTACTTCCCGCGGAACAAAGGGTCTTACGCGTTCAGGGTATCAGCGAAGACAGACAGCGAGCTGTGCAATCACCAGATTGCGCTGGGCATGACGGGCACAGGGCCTGCGCAACTAGGCATACGCTTTCTTGAACCGGCGCTCGGGAAGCCGGCCTCCTTAAGCAGCGCGGGGATTAATTATCTGTTTATAGCCGATGGCACCAACGATGGCAGCTTCGGTTTGTGCTTTGCCTCCGAGCTACTGGCGGACCTGTCCCCCGTGAACGCGATGTCCTTGGGCGAGGGCTCGCAAGTGATAAAAATTGCCGAGCGTCAGAGCGTCCACCAGACGTTGTTCTGGGGTGATGAGGTGTTTGAGGCGATCACGGTGGTCTCCTCGGTTACGAGTAAACCGATGGCGGGCAAACCCGTAACCTGGCGCAGTCCTGACCTTGGGGAAGTAACGACGGACAGCAGTTTTCAGGGCGTAGCGGGTACTCGCTTTGTTCCCGTTACACCGGGGGCGTTTGAGTTGATTGCAACAGTTGGCGATGCGCTGTATTCGGAGTCGCTTTCGTTGTCGTTTTTCCTGAATGAACCTCGGGAAATTCACTCATTCACCAGTCCGAAGCCCAGTGGCCATCTCGGAGAGCGGGTTTACGCTGTCGTTAATGTAGTGTCGGCCCTTACCGGCGAGCCTTTGCAGGACGTCGAGGTTGAATGGGAATACCCCGACAGAATTCTTGCACCGACCAGAACCGATGCCCACGGGGATGCTCGGGTTGAATTCAGATTACCAGGCATAAGACGTGCCTGGCTGCTTGCCTCCGTAAAGGGTGGCTTTGCCGGATGGGTAGTTAAATCTCTTGAGTTTCAGTTGGTGCCGACTGACGTCTAATCCTGTTGGAGGTTTTATCCCTTTGCTTAAATGTCGAAGCCCACTGGCAGTGTAAATGGCGAGAGCATAAGTTGGACCAATGTGCCAAAGACGTTATTGGCAGATAACGTTTGTGCGCGAGTAGTTTAACTGCGAATACAGTTTTTCTGGTAGCGAACCTGATGCTGTGTTTACGGTGGAGATACTGTTTTTTATTTTGATCGGAATAACGAAGTCGTTGTTTGGTTGTCGTGGTTTGGAGTTATCACAAAGGAGTCATTTACATGAATACTAAAACGATGCCTAGCTCGGAAACCTGGATGCAAGAGTTTACCCCCTATGTCAATGGCCAGCGAGTGAAGTGGCCTGACTTGGCATTGAATTTACTGGAAGGCGACGAATGCACACTAACACTGGACTATGAATACAGTTGGCTGATCGGTGATCCGTTCGCCTTTATTACTCTGCAGTATCAGTATGGCCAAGAGGGGCGCGGTCTGGTTTTCGATCCCCCTTTGATGCAAGTGATTAAAATGGCCGAAGGAACCACTTCGTTGAGTTGGACTATTAAAACGGATGGCGCACCAAGTGGAACTTTTGGATTGGAATTTAGCATACCTTTAATTACCGAACTTCCGGTGTCCCCACCAGTGCCGGGGACGATATTGAATCTGGCGCAGGAACTGGACGTTAAATTTGACGAGTTTGACGTTGCCTTCGGAGGCGGCGGCGTCTTCCCGTGCCATGGTGCGAAACATACGTTGACCGTTCGACCAAAACCCGCCAGCAAATTGCTGGATAAACCTATAAAACTGCAGTGGGAAAAGGCACCTGGCGCAAATCTTGGAGTGGCGATTACACCAGCATTGGGCAAAGAGGAAGTGCTCACGAAGGAGGGGAAAACATGGGAGTTGGACTGTCTCAACAGTTCCCGGAATATGGATTTTTCCTTGCAGATGACGCTAGTGGAATCGGGATCAACGTCATCACCAATAGCTATGTCATTGGCCCATAACCTTGTGAGCGTTGAGCGAAGGATTAAAGAACATTGGGGGCATCCAGACCTTACGTGGTATTCGCACCATATCATTGCTACGTCGGTTTTTTTGAAAAAGCCTGCATCAGAAGTTTTGGTGACTATAGTAAGAGATGGTCGTGATAGTTATTTGAAAGCAGACTCCAATGGGGAAGTTGTGGTGAATAACCATAATGGTGCAAGTATTAAGATGTCAGTGCTTAATTACTATAGCGGAGTGGTTGTTTGATTGGTGTGCCGAAATGTTTTTTTAAGGGAGTGATAAGCATGAACGAAGAAATTATACCCAGCTCAGATCTCTGGCATCGAGAGTTCACGCCCTACGTAGATGGCCGGCGGGTGAGGTGGCCTGACGTGGCGTTAAATTTGTCAGTAGGCGACGTCTGCACGTTGACCCTGGACTATGAATACAGTTATTTGATTGGCCAGCCTGAAAGCCGTATTGGTTTGTATTACCTGGCTGGTGAAGATGGGCTTGGACTGATTTTTGACCCGCCTTTAGAGCAGTTGATTGAAATGCCGATAGGAACCACGTCTGTAAGTTGGACTATCACGGCGCAAAACGCACCCAGCAATGCGTTTGTATTGCAATTCGGTCTTCCACGCGTTGCCGGCCTACCGAGGTCACCACCAGTGCTGGGGACGGTGTGGAATCTGGCGCAGGAACTGGACGTTAAGTTTGACGAGTTTGATGTTGCGTTCGCAGGCAACGCTTTTCCATGTCTTGGTGCAAAGCACAGGTTGACCGTTCGACCCAAACCCTTCAGCCATTTGCTGAACAAGCCGATAAAACTGCAGTGGGAAAAGGCACCTGGCGAGAATTCAGGTGTCAAGATTGCACCTGATCTGGGGAGAGAGGAACTGCTCACGCTGGAAGGGAAAACATGGGAGCTGGACTGTCTCAACAGTACCCAACGAGGGGATTTTTCCTTGCAGATAACGTTAGTGGAATGGGGGGTAACGTCTTCGCTCTTAGCTATGTCATTGGCCCATAACCTTGTGTGGGTCAAGCGTTGGACAACGCCAGAGTTCAGCTGGCCAGACATGAATTGGAACAAGCGTCACATTCAGGCGACATCTGTTTTTTCGGGAAAGTTGGCAGAGGGTGTTCCGGTCAATAAAGCCGGTTCCAGCCAGACTTACAAGCACACCAATTCATTGGGTGAGGCCGCTACGGATATTGCTTCACAAGGAGGGGGCGGCTGGAAATTCGCAACCGATACGACGGAACGATCGTTTGATACGGCTTGTGGGTCGCTATGCAATAAACACCTTTTCAATGAGAGAGGGTGTTTTACTCACCACCTATAAATCCCCCGCCTTCTTTAATGCCAGATACCGTGTCACCAATCCAACGCCTAGTTCAAAGGGGCGCGAATCCAAAAACTGGATGTCATGAGCATTCAACCGCTCATGCAGTTCCGCCCGTTCGTTCAAATAATTCACTGTCCCGCAATAGGCTAATGCCTCGGGTAATGTTTGCACTGGCGACTGACGCAACGTGTCGAGTGTGTCCTCGCGCAGGCTCGCCACCAGCACTCGATGTTGCTTGCCCAAGCGCTTGACTGCTTTCAGCAGTTCTTCATCGTCTTCATCACGCAGGTTGGTGATCAGGACTACCAGCGCACGGCGTTTTTGTCGGACCAATAATTGGTTGATGGCGGCCTGGTAATCGGCCGGGCGTTGGCTGCTGTCGAGGTCATAAACCGCGTTGAGCAGTACGTTCAGTTGGCCGTTGCCTTTCGCCGGCGCAACGTAGCGCGGTTGGTCACCCGCGAAAGTACTCAAACCCACCGCATCACCTTGGCGCAGGGCCACATAACTGAGCAGCAGGCAGGCATTGAGCGCGTGATCGAAGTGCGACAGCTCATCGTCCTGACTGCGCATGCGTCGACCACAGTCGAGCATGAAGATGATCTGCTGATCGCGTTCATCCTGATATTCGCGGGCAATCGGTGCGCGTTGGCGGGCCGTGGCTTTCCAATCGATCTGGCGCAGGCTGTCGCCTTCTCGAAATTCACGCAACTGGTGAAACTCCAGACCCTGGCCGCGACGTTGCCGTTGGCGTACGCCGAGCTGGCTGAGCCAGTTGTCCACCGCCAGTAGCTGGCCGCCGTAGAGACGCGCGAAGTCCGGGTAGACACGGGTGTTGTCGATAACGCTGAGCAGGCGTTTGCCCGACCATAAACCCAGTGGACTCGGCAGACTGATTTCGCACTGCTCGAAGCTGAAATGCCCGCGCTTGAGCGGTCGCAGGCGATAGCTGATCTGGCTGTGCTGAGCAGGTTGCAACTCGACGTTCAGCGGCAGGTTTTCGAAACTCAGGCCATCGGGCACGTGGTCGAAAATCTGAATGTTCAATGGCTCGGCAAAATCATGCTCAACCTTGAGCTGCACCGCACCCCAGCGCCCGAGCGCGAGGCTGCCGGGCATCAGTCGCGTGATCCGCACGGTGGGCAAACGCTTGAGGCGCACCGCGTCGAGCGTCGCCAATGCCAACAGTGCCAGCAGCAATCCCCAGTTGATCGACAGCAGACTGGCCGGGAGCTCGATTTGCAGTGCCTGCAACGTGCCGAGCACGATGCCGATGGCCAGCAGTACGGCGACCCAGCTTAGTAATAGTTTTGAGGGTTTCACAAACGCGGCGCCGGAATCTGGTCGAGCAGTTGCTGGAGCACCTGATCGACTTGCAGGCCTTCTATGTCAAGCTCCGGGGCAATGCGCACACGATGGCGCAACACCGCCAGCGCGCAGCCCTTGATGTCATCCGGGATCACGAACTCACCGCCGCGTAACAAGGCTCGGGCGCGGGCGCAACGCACCAGTGCAATCGAGGCGCGTGGCCCGGCACCGAGGGTCAGCCCCGGCCAGGTGCGGGTGCTAAGCGCCAGGCGCACGGCGTAATCGAGCACCTGATCGTCCAGCGGCAAATCGCTGGCGATGCGCTGCAAGGCCTGCACGTCCTTGGCTTGCAGCACCGTGCGCAACGGCTGCACATCGAGCATGTCGGCGCGGGTCGAGCGACTGACCTGACGCACCATGTTCAATTCCTGATCCACGTCCGGGTAGTCCATGCGCACCTTGAGCATGAAGCGGTCGAGTTCAGCTTCCGGCAGTGGATAAGTGCCTTCCTGTTCGATCGGGTTCTGCGTGGCCAGCACCATGAATGGCTGAGCGATCGGCAGGGCGCGTCCCTCAAGTGTGACCTGGCGTTCCTGCATTGCTTCGAGCAGCGCTGCCTGGGTTTTCGCCGGGGCGCGGTTGATCTCATCGGCCAGCAGCAGGTTGGTGAACAACGGGCCTTTGCGCAGCTTGAACTGTTCGGTGTGCAGGTCGTACACGGCGTGGCCGGTGACGTCGCTGGGCATCAGGTCGGGAGTGAATTGAATGCGCGCGAATTCACCACCGAAGCAACGCGCCAAGGCCCGCACCAGCAAGGTCTTGCCCAGTCCGGGAACGCCTTCAAGCAGCACGTGCCCGCCAGCGATCAGCGCCGTCAGTACGTCGTCGATCACTGCGTCCTGACCGATTACCGCTTTGCGCAATTCGCTGCGCACCGCTTGGGCCAGTTGACTGGCGCGCTGGCGTTGCTGGGCGGCGTGGCTGGCGCTGCCGGGCTCGATCTGTTCAGTCATAGCGTGTTCCTCAAGGTTTGCAGGTGGGCGACCTGGCGACAGAAGTCGGCGCTGGACATCCGCCGGTTCGGCACCGGGCTCAAGGCCTGGCTGATGGCGCGGGTGGGTTGTCGCGTCAGGCGCGACAACGCCAGCCATTGTTCGGCAACGTTCAATTGATCGAAACCGGGATGTCGGCGCCGGGCACGGCGCAACACGTCTTGTTGCAGGGCCTGTAACAGCGCCTGCTGACCGTTATGCCGAAGCATGAAATCGGCGCTGGCTCGCAAGTGTTCTTGCAACTGCCGACGGCCACTAGGGGCGGGCGCCTGAAGAGGGCCATGGCGCACGCCGGCCTGCCAGAGCCACAAACCGATCAGCGCCAGCAGGGCGACGATGGCTTGCGGAAAATAGCGCCAGAGCAGCGTCAGCAAGCCATCGTGTTCGGTGTTGTAGATCAGTGTGACGTCGGTGTCGGCACTCAGATACCAGAGCAACCACGCGTTGTCGTACTGGGCGATCGCCGTGGTTTTCCACAGCTCGGCATCGGTGACCACCGTGATCGAACCGAGGCTGTAGGCCAGTTGCATCATGTGTGTGGCCTTGGCGCTGTTGGCCCAGGCTTGCGCAATATTCTTCGGGTCGTCGAGGTGGAAGTCGGTGTCGAACCCGGCGTAGGCCGGCGCGTCTTCGTCCTCCAGATACAACTTGGTCAATGTCGGGTACGGGTCTTTCTCTTGATCGGCGGGCGGATCCTTCAGATCCTTGCTCAGGGATTGATGCAGTTGCACTCGATCAAGCAGCAGGTCGTTGCTCTGTTTTGTCTGTTCGTCCCACAACGATTCCGCGACGAATACCAGCCGTCCGCCAGCTCGCGTCCAGTTCAATACTTGATCGACCTGGCGCGGGGTCATCCGCGAACGATCGTTGAGCAGCAGCAGGGTGTGTCCGCGCGGTTCGATATCCGGCAGCACAGCCAGGCTTTCGGCATGGCTGACGTTGATGTCGCGATCACGCAAGAACATTTCCGCCGCCAGATAGGGATTGGCCTGTGCGGCGGGCGAGGGGCCGTGATCGATTTGTTCCTGATAAGGCTTGGCGGCAAAGAAGAGAAAAACCCCCAGCGCACTCAGCAGAGCGACGATCAATGCGCCGACCCACCACAGCGTGCGCCGATTCAACGGGACACTCCATGGCCGAACAACGCGCGCCAGCCATCGCACAATTCCTGCTGCAGATGCACCGCCGGTACGCGATGCCCGTAGGCCATGTTCTGCCAATGGGTGGTCAGGGTGCGGCTGAAAGCGAGCAGTTCCGGACGCTGGAGTTGTTCGACTCGGGCCAGTACCTGATTTTCGGTGTCGGCGGCTTTCAGGGTCAGATCAAAGTCGTGGAGCAAGTGGCTGAGCAGGCCACGATAGAGCAGGCTCAGGGCCGCGCGTGGCTGACTCTGCCAGAGTTGTTCGGCGTGGGCGGCGATATCGTCGGGCAAGGTGTCGCGGTTCAGATCCAGACCGAAGACTTGCTGTGACGCTGGCCGTTTTGCCCGAGGGGGCAGCGCCGGACGGCGGCTGACGAACGCTTGCAGGAACTCGCGATAACGCCAGATCAGCCAGCCAAGCACGGTGATCACCGTGCCCCACAGCAACACTTCGATGATCGTCGCCAAGGCGTTGAAGTGCTGACCGTCCAGCCAGCCCAATAGAGTTTTGAGCCACTGCGGGGCTTCACCGGGTTTTTCTTCTTTGGCGGTGGTTGCCGGGTCATCGCCAAAGCGATAGCGGGTAACGGATTCCGGGTTTTTGAATGGTGGCTGTTCGAGCAGCGCCTTGATGCTGTCGCGCGATACCTGACTGGTCAGTGGCTGATTCAACAGACGTGGAGCGTCCGGTGCATCAATGGGCTCGACCGCCCACACCGGTTGCACATTCGGCAGCAACAGACACACCGCCAGCAGCACGCCGAGCACGCTGCTGTTCAAACGTTGGCGCAAGCGCCGGAACACCAGTTCAATGTCCCAGGCCTCCAGTTGCGTGCGCCGGTTCAGATAAAGGCTGAACCCGCAGGCCACGTAGATCGGCTCCCACACCACCAGCACTAGCGCATAAAAGGCATTGGTCAGATGCTCCAGCCAGCGCCAGTCGTGATCCGCGGCGAGGATCAACGACTGCCAGTCCCAGTCGATTTCAATTTGCTGAGGCAACAACATATAGAACAGTACCAACAGACCAATCCACAGTGCCGTTTCCAGATGCACGCCGATGATGGTCAGCCACTGCGCGGCGCCGGCGTTGCGTTGCAGCAGCACCTGCAGACGTTGTTGCCGAGCGTCGCCGGCCAGACCTTCGAGTTGCACCACGGGCATCAGAAAACTGCGGCTGAAGGTCAGCCGTCGCCAGGTCAGGCTGGCCAGCAGTTGTGGCTTGAGCAGGCGCGGCCACTCTCGCAGGGCTTGTTTGAGTGTCGGGGTTTCGCCGAACAGGGCTTTGGACAGGATGTACAGCGGCAGACGTTCGTAGGCCGGTTTCAGCCACCAGAAGATAAACACCGCCAGTGATGGCGAGTCCCACAGCAACACGCTGAGCAAGGCGAACAGCGGCAGGGTGACGATCGCCCAACTGGTCATCAGCAGACGCCGATGTTGCTGGCTCATGAGTACGCCCAGGTCCATGGCCTCCCATGTTGTACGCGGTCGGATCACCACCGTGGCGTCACTCAGGCGCATAGCGTGTCCTTCCGGCGAACAGCAAATAGCTGGCGACCAACACCCAGAGACCGGCGCCGGCCAGGTATTTGGTGAGCGGCGCGACGCTGGTTTTTGACGACCAGTACGCTTCGATGAACGCCGCGATCAGCAAGAACAGCATCACCCCGCAGATCAGCAACACGCTCTTGCGTGCGGCGCGTTTCAACGCTTCGGCGCGGGTCAGACGGCCCGGCGCGATCAATGCCCAACCCAGCTTCAGACCTGCGGCGCCGGCCAAGGCAATGGCCGTCAGTTCGAAAGCACCATGGGCGATGACGAATGACCAGAAGGTCTGGCCGAAACCGATTTCGCTCAGGTGCCCGGCCACGGCGCCGATGACCAGACCGTTGTAGAGCAGGAAAAACGCGCTGCCCACGCCCATCAGCAATCCGCTGGCGAACGTCTGAAAGGCAATGCCGATGTTGTGCATCACGTAGTAACCGAACATTACCCAGTCTTCGCTGGCGGCCCGCTCGGCCGGGCGCCCGAGGTGACCGGCCACTGGGTCATACATGCCTTGCATTTCACGCACTTGATCGGCGGGTATGAGGTTGTAAACCAACTCGGGGAAAATGTAGACCAGAACCCCGACACCGATCAGGCTGCCAAAAAACAGCAGGCCGGCGACCAGCACGAAGGGCCATTCGCTGCGCACCAGGCGCGGGAAGTCGGCGAGGATGAAGCCGAGCAGGTTGGCGCCCAGTAGACTGCGATGCCGGTACAGTTGTTGATGACCGCGCAGCACCTGCTGTTGCAGAGAGTCGATGAGAAAACTGCTGTAGCCGCGTTCCTGCGCCAGCGCCAGGTGTTGGCAAAGGCGCCGATAAGCCTTGGGAAAACCCGCCACTTGCGAGGTTTCCTTGCCCCGTTCGAGGCGTTCAAGGGCCAGC
Organism: Pseudomonas sp. NPDC098747; assembly: GCF_044760045.1. Classification (NCBI taxonomy): domain Bacteria; kingdom Pseudomonadati; phylum Pseudomonadota; class Gammaproteobacteria; order Pseudomonadales; family Pseudomonadaceae; genus Pseudomonas; species Pseudomonas sp. NPDC098747. The sequence continues at coordinate 66,644 of NZ_JBIWAL010000021.1, forward strand.
GCAAAACGCTCCCATTCGGCCTTGTGGCGACTTTCGAAAAGACTTTGCTTCATGTCGGGCCCAACAAGCCGCGAGCGATCCCGTTGAGTTCGGCGACGGCTTTGGGGGCGGAAATACGCAGCGGCTGGGCCAGCAAACCGGCTAGCTCATTGACCCGTGCGGGTGACAGTTCACCTTGGCGCTCAGCAAAACCGAGCACAGCACGTTGCTCGCTCAGGGTGAGCGGCACGGGCGCACGGCGGGGTTCGGCGACGGGTAATTGCGGGCGGGTCAGCGGGCGTTCGCTGTACACCACCAGCGTACCGGCGGCGATATCGCCCAAACGCTTGAAGGTCGGGTGTTGCAGGCAACTGATGGCGCCGAGGAAGTAGCCGAACGGCAGCAGGTCGACAAAGCGCAGCAGGTTGCGCAGCAAGGAGGCCGACCAGCCGATGGGGGTGCCGTCGTCGTGCACCACCCGCAACCCCATCCATTGTTTACCCGGCGAGCGTCCCTGACGCAGCACTTCGAACAGCACCATGTACCACCAGCTGATCGCAAACAACAGCAGCGAGCCAAGGCCCATGCCGAGTCTGCCGAGCAACGCCAGCACGATGAACAGCACGCCCATGATCAAGCCACGAATCCCCAGATCGATCGCGAAAGCGATGGCCCGCACCATCAACCCGGCCGGACGCAACGGCAAGTCGATGCCCTCCGGCGTTTCGACCTGGTGCCGTGTATCCAGCGGCGGGGCCAGCGATGCTTTCCTTGGCGGTGCTGTAGGCTCGAGCATGGGCTACCTGATGTTCGCCTGTTCGGGGTGCAAGTGGGGCCGATGCTAGCAGCCTCTCGGGGGAAAACGACATAACTATGTATTGCACATCGTGTGTCACCCGGTGGTTGAATGACGCGAGGCTGGCCGCAACCGCGGTTGAGCGCCTAGACTTCGCCGATCTTCAGTTCAGGAACCGCCCGTGACTTCCATCTTCTGGTACGACTACGAAACCACCGGCATCAATCCCCGTTGCGACCGGCCGCTGCAGGTTGCCGGGATTCGCACCGATCATGAGCTCAACGAAATCGACGAGCCGGTCAACCTCTATTGCCAGCCCAGCGAAGACATCCTGCCGCACCCGGCCGCGTGCGCGATCACCGGTATTAGCCCAAGCCAGCTCGCCGAAAAGGGTTTGAGCGAAGCCGATTTCATGACCCGTGTTCACGCGCAACTGGCTGCTCCCGGAACCTGTGGCGCGGGTTACAACACCTTGCGTTTCGACGACGAGATGACGCGCTACAGCTTGTATCGCAACTTCTTTGACCCGTACGCCCGTGAATGGCAGGGCGGCAACAGTCGCTGGGACTTGATCGACGTGGTGCGTGCCGCCTATGCCTTGCGGCCGGACGGGCTAGTCTGGCCGACTGATGACGAGGGGCGCGTCACCCTCAAGCTTGAACGCCTGACGGTCGCCAACAACATTGATCACGGGCATGCCCACGAAGCGTTGTCCGACGTGCGCGCGACCATCGCGCTGGCGCGGTTGATCCGCGAAAAGCAGCCAAAGCTTTACGACTGGCTGTTCCAATTGCGCAGCAAGCAAAAAGTCATGGATCAGATTCGCCTGTTACAGCCGATGGTGCATATCAGCGGACGTTTCTCGGCGGCGCGCAGCTATGTCGGCGTGGTGCTGCCGCTGGCCTGGCACCCGAAAAACCGCAACGCCTTGATTGTCTGCGACTTGCACCTTGATCCGCAGGGCTTGCTCGATCTGGATGCGCAAGCCCTGCGCCAGCGCCTGTACACCCGTCGTGACGATTTGTTGGAAGGCGAGTTGCCGGTGCCGCTCAAGCTGATTCATATCAACCGTTGCCCGGTGGTAGCGCCGTTGTCGGTGTTGCGTGCGCAGGATCAGCAAAGATTGGGTCTGGACATGGCGCTTTATCAGGAGCGAACGCTGCGACTAACTGACGCACAGCAAGTTTGGAAAGATAAAGTTGCGGCGATTTATGCCAGTGAAGATTTCACCCCGAGCGAGGATCCGGAACAACAGTTGTACGACGGATTTATCGGTGACCGCGACCGGCGTCTATGTGAGCAAGTCCGAGCAGCCGATCCTGCTCAATTAGCGCAAGAGCAATGGCCTTTCGATGATGAACGTTTGCCTGAATTACTCTTTCGATATCGAGCGCGCAACTTTCCAGATACGTTGAATTCTGAAGAGCAGGAGCGCTGGCAAATATTTTTGCGGCAGCGTTTGTCCGAGCCTGAATGGGGTGCGCCAAATACCTTGAAATCTTTTACAGAGGCCGCAGAGCAATGGTTGCTTAGTGCGACACCGGTGCAGAGAGAGGTGCTCAATGAATGGCAGAATTATGTCCAGGCATTACGCAAACGTTTGAATCTTTGAAATCGAACATGGCCGGGAACAAATTCCAGGCATAAAAAAACGCCAGCATTCGCTGGCGTTTCTTTTTTCGCGGATCGCTCTGCGAAGGCGTTGCGGCTTAGCCCAGCAGGGTAGCCCAGCCTTCAACCACGTCACCGCCCCACTTGGCTTTCCACTCTTTCAGAGTTTTGTGGTTGCCACCTTTGGTTTCGATGACTTCGCCGTTGTGCGGGTTTTTGTATTGTTTAACTTTGCGAGCACGCTTGGTGCCGGTAGTTTTTACTGCGCCGCCGCGTGGTGCTTTGGTTTTCGATTCCGGATCCAGCAGCGCGATGATGTCACGCAGGGATTTGGAGTATTCGCCCATCAGGGTGCGCAGTTTGCCTTCGAATTCCAGCTCGGTTTGCAGTTTGTCGTCTTGCGACAGGTTCTTCAAACGGGCTTGCAGCTCTTTGATAGCTTCTTCGGTGGCGCGATATTCGTTGATCAAGGACATGATTACTACCTTAGTAGAGTGCTGGATGGCAGGGTACAGTGGCGCAATAATAGTCAGGCTGTTTCATCAAGTAAACATTTAACCGGGTTTTTTATTTAAATGAGTTACAAGAATTAGCAGCAAATTGAATGTTCAGTTAAATAGTGTGATGCAGTCATCACAGATATTCACAGTGATCTGCACAAAAGCGGCCATTGGCTTGCCGTCAAGTTGACGGTGACCCCCTTCAAAAAAGCCGTGCTCCGGCGCAGGACGCGTGCCTACGCTCATCAATACTGCAGTTTTCCTGCGCAGTCGCTAGAATGGCAGCCTTTGCGAAGTTCTGGAGTTACCCCCTCATGCGCACTTTTCGGCTGGTGATTTCTTGCCCGGACCGCGTTGGCATCGTTGCCAAAGTCAGTAATTTTCTGGCATCCCACAACGGCTGGATCACCGAAGCGAGCCACCACTCGGACAATCAGGTTGGTTGGTTCTTCATGCGTCACGAGATTCGTGCCGATTCGCTGCCGTTCGGTATTGAAGTATTGCGCGAGAAGTTTGCGCCAATCGCCGAAGAGTTCTCGATGGACTGGCGCATCACCGATACCGAACAGAAAAAACGCGTGGTGTTGATGGCCAGCCGCGAATCCCATTGCCTGGCCGACCTGCTGCACCGTTGGCACAGCGATGAGCTGGACTGCGACATCGCCTGCGTGATTTCCAACCACGACGACCTGCGCAGCATGGTCGAGTGGCATGGCATTCCTTACTACCATGTCCCGGTCAATCCGCAGGACAAGGAGCCGGCCTTCGCCGAAGTGTCGCGCCTGGTCAAACAGCACGACGCCGAAGTCGTGGTGCTGGCGCGCTACATGCAAATCCTGCCGCCGGCGTTGTGCCGTGAATACGCGCACAAGGTCATCAACATTCACCACAGCTTCCTGCCGTCGTTCGTCGGCGCCAAGCCGTACCACCAGGCCTCCATGCGTGGCGTGAAGCTGATCGGCGCGACCTGCCATTACGTGACCGAAGAGCTGGACGCCGGGCCGATCATCGAGCAGGACGTTGTGCGCGTCAGCCACAGCGACAGCATCGAAGACATGGTGCGTTTCGGTCGTGATGTCGAGAAGATGGTACTGGCGCGCGGTCTGCGTTATCACCTCGAAGATCGAGTGCTGGTGCACGGCAACAAGACTGTGGTGTTCTGATCGAACTCACACAGGCTTGAAAAAGGAAGGGCCTGGGCGTTCAATCGTCCAGGCCCTTTTTTTATATAAGTGCCTTTGCCGTTTCTGATCCGAGGAAAAGCTGATGAGCGATCCACTGGACAAAGCCACTTCCAAAGCCCCCGCTACTTTGGGCGAAGGATGTTTGAGTCGTTATGACCCGGATGATATGAGTCCGGAGGATGGCACCGAGTTTCCCGGTGCGGCCGAGTTATGGGAGCAACTCATCGATGAACAGGATGAGACTAAGAAGCCCGCCTGACTTTCATTAACTTCCTCAACAGCGGTCGCCCAAGCATCAGCACAAACACCGGCCCACCCACCACCAGATAGAAATAAAACGTCACCACCCGCCAGATCAGAATGGCTGCCGCCGCTGTCGATTTGCCAACCATGGGCGCCAGTAGCGCCGCCGAGGTCAACTCCGCAGCGCCTGCGCCTCCGGGCAACAGACTGAACTGCCCGGCGCCCAGCGAAAGCATCTGCACCAGAAAACTCCACGCCCATTGCAAGTCCGCCCCCAGGCCACGCAATGCCAGATACAGCACGCTGTAGCGCAGCAACCAATGCACGCAGGTCAGGGCGAAGACTTTGCTCAACGTTTGCCATGGCAGTTTCAAGGTGTCGATAAACGCCGCGAGAAAATGCAGCAGCTTGCGTGCCCAGCGGCGACGGGTGTCGGCGCGCACGTTCATGCGGGCCAGCAACCGACCGCTCAGGCGAATCAGTTGGCGGTGGTAGCGCGCCAGCAGCACACAACTGCACAATCCGCCGAACAGCGACACCGCGCTGATAATCAGCAGCCATTCCATGCGGTCGCTGAGGTGTTGAAAAAGCGCGTAAATCAGAATCCCGCTCAGGGCGCAGAGAAAAAACAGCAAATCGTTGAGCTGATCCATGGCAAACACCGCACTGCCACGGGCCGGCCGCACGCCGCAGCGGGCCAGCAACGCCATGATCGTCAGCGGCCCGCCGCTGCCGCCGGGTGTCGCGCAATAGGCGAACTCGGCCGCCATGACCACGCCCAGGCTTTTCAGCGGCGTGACGCGGTCACGTTGATCGCCGAGCAACAAGCGCAGGCGCAGGGTGTTGATGCCCCAGCACAGCAGAATCATGCCGAACATGATCAGCAGCCATTGCAGCGGGAAGCTTTGCAGGCGCGCCCAGATTTCGCTGCCGCCGAGCAACAGCGGAATCAGCACCGCCGCAAGCAGGCCGATCAACAACACAATGATGCGGTTCATGCGGCGCGTTCCAGTTGACCGCGCTGTTGGGCGAGCCAGTTCATTTTGGTCATCGGTACTCGTCCATCCGTCAGTAACCGTTCAAGGGTATTGCGCCAATATTCGCGGGAGAACCCGTGGCGCATGTCCACGGGGTGCAATCCTAGCCGAATCACCGGCGCTTGGCGCCAGCGCTGTTCACGTTGCTCGCTGAGGATTTTTGACAGGCCACGACGCCAGGCGCTGCGGGCACTCCAGACCAGCCCCGGCGCGTCGATCGAAGTGAAGTCCGGCAAACGATACAGATGCTGCGGATCACTGGTGTAGCGCAGCGGCAATTCGCGCAGCGCCTGGCGCGTGCCCTCGCTCATCAACCAGGCTGGGGCGACGAAACCGTGCAGCGGCCAGTCGTGGCGCTGGAACATTTGAATGCCGGCGCGCAGGCGGGCGAGGGCGGTCTCGTGGGACAAGCGATAGAACTCGCCTTCATGGGTATAGACGCGGCGCATGAACCAGTCGCGCGGTGTAGTCGGGCGAGGTTCCTGGTCATCATGGAAAAAACCGTGCAGGGCCAATTCATCGCCACGGGCGACGCGCGCGCTCAGCAGCCGACGAAAATCCGCATGCGCGTCGAGGTGGTCGTGGCGATGAAAATCCGGCACCACCAGCCAGGTCATCGGCACGTTGCCCAGTGCGTCGACCGCCTCGACAAACGGTTGGTAATCCGCCCAGGTTGATGGCGCCACGTCGTGCAGCACCAACAGTACGGCGGGGCGGTGGCTGAGATCAGGCATTGGCCACCCGTGGGATCGTGTGGCCGAGGACCGCGTGATAGTGAGTCAGCAAGCTGTCGACCACCGCGTCCCACGCGTAATGGCGTTCGACATGTTGGCGCGCCTGACCACCGAGTTTGGTAACGCCGCGACTGAATAGTTCGCGCACGGCATTGGCCATCGCCTGCGGGTTATTCGGTGCGCAGAGCAAGCCGCAGGATTCTTTGACGATTTCTTCAAACGCCCCGGCCGCCACCGCCACGACCGGAATGCCGCAGGCCATGGCCTCAAGAATCACCAAGCCGAAGGTTTCCTGATCACCTGCATGCAGCAATGCGTCGGCACTGGCCATCAGTCGTGCAACGGTCGGTGCCGGGCAGAACTCATTGATGACGCTGACGTTGTCCGGCACCACGGCGGGCATCGACGAGCCGACCAGCAGCAAGTGATAGCGCGGACCGAGTCGCTGCATGCACTTGAGCAGTATCGGCAGGTTTTTCTCTTTCGAACCACGCCCGGCGAAGATCAGCAGACGCGTGTCTTCGCCGATCCCCAGTTCCGCGCGCAGCCCTGGATCACGGGCGTCAGGATTGAACGTTTGCAGATCGACCCCCAGCGGTTGCACGAAGACGTTACGCACGCCGAGGGTGATGAGCTTGTCAGCCATGACCTGACTGGGCGCGAGCACCCGGTCAAAGTTGCCATAGAGCTTGGTGACGTAGGCTTCGATGTTCGGCGTGACCCATTGGCCCATGCGGTTACTGACCAACAGCGGCAGGTCGGAATGATAAAAGCCGATCACTGGCACATCCAGTTGCCGCCGGGCATCCAGAGCGGCCCACGCGGTGAGGTACGGATCGCCGACTTCGATCAGATCCGGCTGTAAATCCTGCAGGACATTTCGCCAAGGTGCCAGACGCACCGGGAAACGATAACCCTTGCCGAAGGGCAGGGCGGGGGCGGGAACCGTGTAAACGCCATCGTGTTCGCCGAATTTTGCGCCGGGGATCAGCAAGCTGTGGCGAATCCCGGATTTAATACCCAGCCGACGGTGCTTGGCATCCAGATAAGTACGCACGCCGCCGCTGGCCGGGGCGTAGAACATGGTGATGTCGGCGATGTGCACGGTGATGGTCCCTGCGCTGTGGTTCTCCCTTGGTTGACCTTTATCCTGAAGGGATGTTCGGTCGGGATTTTTGCGCTGGAACGAAGAGCGCCCTCACCCTAACCCTCTCCCGGAGGGAGAGGGGACTGATCGAGGTGTTTGGGCTTGCTGCGTCGAGCTGAAATTCCGAGTCGAACGCCGGATTTGAATAGCATGAAGATCTGCTCCCTTTCCCCCTCGCCCCCTTGGGGGCGGTCCGACGTTTCGGGAGGGTTGGGGTGAGGGGGTAAGTTCTTGATCTTAAATGCGGAAGCTACCCACCAATTGCGTCAACCGCGAAGCCTGCTGCTCCAGATCCGAACACGCACGCAACGTTGCCTGCAAGTTCTCCACGCCTTCCTGGTTCAGCGTGTTGATCTCGGTAATGTCGACGTTGATCGACTCGACCACCGCTGTCTGCTCCTCGGTCGCCGTGGCCACCGACTGGTTCATCCCGTCGATCTCGCCAATCCGCTGGGTCACGCTGTTCAAGCGTTCACCGGCAAGGTTGGCGATCTCGACGCTGTCCTGACTGTGACGCTGGCTTTCACTCATGGTGCTCACTGATTCGCGGGCGCCGACTTGAAGCTCCTCGATCATGGTTTGCACCTGTTGCGCCGACTCCTGCGTTCGGTGCGCCAGATTACGCACTTCGTCCGCCACCACGGCAAAACCACGACCGGCCTCACCGGCACGCGCCGCTTCAATCGCGGCGTTGAGTGCCAGCAGGTTGGTTTGTTGGGAAATGCTGGTGATCACTTCCAGAATCTGGCCGATGTTCACGGTTTTGCTGTTCAGCGACTCGATGTTGCTGCTCGACGCGCTGAGCATGCTCGACAGTTGATTCATCGCCTTGATGCTGCGATCCACCACTTGCTGGCCGTCTTCGGCGAGGCCGCGGGCGTCGCTGGCCTGATTCGAAGCCTGGGCTGCATTGCGGGCGATTTCCTGCGCTGCGGCGCCGAGTTGATTGATCGCGGCGGCAACGCTGCTGGTACGCGAAGCCTGCTGATCGGAGTTGTACATCGACGAGTTCGACGCAGCGACCACGCGCAGGGCGACTTCGTTGACTTGTCCGGTGGCCGACGACACTTCGCGGATCGAGCCGTGAATCCGCTCGACGAAGCGGTTGAACGCCGTCCCCAGAACACCGAATTCATCGTTGTTGACGATGGTCAGACGCTTGGTCAAATCGCCTTCGCCATCGGCGATGTCTTCCATGGCGCGAGTCATGACGTGCAGCGGCTGGATCAGGATGCGGATCAGCATGCCGAGCAGGGTAAGGATGATGCCGACGGCGATGATGGTCGCAATGACGGCTGAGGCGCGGAATTCGCTGAGCATCGCGTAGGCCTGATCCTTGTCCACCGACAGGCCGATGTACCAGTTTACTGACGGCAAGCCTTTGATCGGCGCGAAGGTGACGATGCGTGTTTTGCCATCGACGATCACTTCACTGAAGTCGGTGCTGATGCGCGGGGTGTCCTGTGGGAAGGCTTCTTTGAGCGACTTCATCACCAGCGCTTTGTCTGGATGCACGAGGATCTTGCCGTCGGCGCTGACCAGGAACACATAACCCATGCCGTCGAAATCCCGGGCAGCAAGGGTGTCGACCAGTGATTGCAGGCTCAAGTCACCGCCGACCACGCCAACGCTCTGGCCGGCTTTTTTCGAGGCGGTGGCGATGGAGATGATCAACTGACCGGTGGCCGCGTCGATGTACGGTTCGGTCAAGGTCGAGGTGCTGCTGCTCTCGGCACCTTTATACCAAGGGCGCACGCGTGGATCGAAACCGTCTGGCATCTTCACGTCCGGGCGGATGGTGAAGTGGCCGGTGGCATCGCCCAGATAGGTGGCCATAAACGTCGACGTCAGGGTTTTCTGTTCCAGCAGACTGGCGACGTTGGCGGGCTCGGGGTTGATGGCAATGTTCTGGGCGGCGTTCTCGACCAGCATAATGCGGCCGCTGAGCCAGGTCTGGATGCTGCCGGCAGTGACTTCGCCCATCTCATTGAGATAGTTGTTCAGGTCTTCACGAATCGCATTTCGCTGTAGCCAGTCGTTGTACAGCGTAAACGAGGCGAAGGCGGCGATGACGATGAGGGCGGCGGCAAGCAAAATTTTATGGCTGAAGCGCAGATTTTTGTTCATGGCTTGGGGTTCCGCTAAGGTCTTAATGTCCTGGGCGTGCTTTTATAAAGACGCGCAATATGGGCAAGGGTGAATAAAAGCTGATATTTCCGTCTCTCCTTAGGGAAATGTCCTACCGACTTTTCAGTCAGGTCTACGCCTTTATCTATCGGCCATCGCGCATTAAAGATTAACCATTGGGTGACAAAATGCCTGACTCATCGCAACTCGTAATCGGCGCCGACCTCACGGGGCAACCGATCGCCCAGGCCATGCGCCTGGCAAACCGTCACGGCCTCATCGCCGGCGCCACCGGTACCGGTAAAACCGTCACCTTGCAGCGTTTGGCTGAAGCGTTCAGCGATGCTGGGGTCGCCGTGTTCGCCGCCGACATCAAGGGCGACCTGTGCGGCCTCGGTGCTGCCGGCAATCCGCAGGGCAAGGTCGCCGAGCGTATCGCCGGCATGCCTTGGCTCAATCATCAGCCGCAGGCTTATCCGGTGACGTTGTGGGATATCCACGGCGAGTCCGGTCATCCCTTGCGCACCACGTTGAGCGAAATGGGCCCGCTGTTAATCGGCAGTCTGCTGGAACTCACCGACAGTCAGCAGTCGGCGTTATATGCCGCATTCAAAGTCGCGGATCGCGAAGGGCTGTTGCTCCTGGATCTAAAGGATCTCAAAGCGCTGCTCAACCACCTCAAGGACAATCCGCAGTTGCTGGGCGAAGACGCCGCGCTGATGACCACCGGTTCCAGTCAGGCACTGATGCGCCGCTTGGCGACCCTGGAGCAGCAGGGCGCCGAAGCCTTGTTCGGCGAGCCTGCGCTGCAACTCGAAGACATCCTGCAACCGGCCGCCGATGGCCGTGGGCGCATTCATCTGCTGGATGCCAGCCGACTGGTGCACGAGGCGCCGAAGGTCTATGCGACATTCCTGTTGTGGCTGCTGGCCGAGTTGTTCGAGCAGTTGCCGGAGCGCGGCGATGCCGACAAGCCGCTGCTGGCGCTGTTTTTCGATGAGGCGCATTTGCTGTTCGGCGATACCCCAAAGGCGTTGCAGGAGCGGCTGGAGCAAGTGGTGCGGTTGATACGTTCCAAAGGCGTCGGCGTGTATTTCGTCACCCAATCGCCGACCGACTTGCCGGACGACGTACTGGCTCAGTTGGGCCTGCGCGTTCAGCATGGCTTACGCGCGTTCACCGCCAAGGAGCAGAAATCCTTGCGCGCTGTGGCGGACGGCTTCCGGCCGAACCCGGCATTCGACAGCCTGTCGGTGCTGACTGAGCTGGGGATTGGCGAGGCGCTGGTCGGCACGCTGACGGAAAAAGGCACGCCGGAAATGGTTCAGCGTGTGCTGGTGGCGCCACCGCAATCGCGAATCGGGCCGCTGACCGAGACCGAACGCACGGTGCTTATTGCGGGGTCACCGTTCAAGGGGCGCTATGACAAACCGATTGATCGCGAGTCGGCGTATGAAATCCTGATGGGGCGTAAAGGTCTGGCGCCGGAGGCAGAGGCTCCCGCGGGCAAACCGGCGGCCGAGGAACCGAGCCTGGCTGATCGTGCCGGGGAGTTTCTCGGCACGGCGGCGGGTCAAGCCTTGAAGTCAGCGATGCGCCAGGCAGCCAACAACCTGGGCAAACAACTGGTGCGCGGGCTGATGGGCTCCCTGCTCGGCGGCAGCAAGCGCCGCTGATTAAATGGTGTGGATGTAGATCTAAATGTGGGAGCGAGCTTGTTCGCGAAAGCGGTGTGTCATTCAGCGTCTATGGCGTCTGACACGGCCTCTTCGCGAGCAAGCTCGCTCCCACATTGGCTTTGTATACAAATGTAGATAGATGTCAGGTTTTGTCTTTGGCGTGCGCCGCCAGTCGCTCCAGCGCCGCGCGCAACCCCGGATCACTGATCCCGTCCGCCGTAGCCTGAATGGTCGCCGCCGCGTTCGTCGACAGATCCATCGTGTGCCCGGTCGCCCCGCGCTGAACCGTCGGCGGCTGCACCTTGAACAGAATCCGCGTCAGGCTGGCGAACTCATCGAACATCTGCAATTGCCGTTGCAGGCGTTTTTGTTGATAGCGCAGGCGCGTGGCCCAGTGGCCATCGGTAACGATCAATAACAGACTGCCTTCACGCCACGACGCCACATGGCAATGTTCGCGGGCGGCGGGTTGCAGCTGGCTTTCGAGCAGGCGTTGCAGATGACCCAGTCGATGGGCATGGCCGAGGATGGCTTTGAGCGGCTTGGCTTCGCGTAGCAAAACGGCGGGTGCTTTGGCCGTAAGAGGGCGAAATGCCATGATCGAACACCTGAAGTAACAGAAGCGCCATGGTAGCAGAAAGCACCGAAATCACTCGCCCATTGCTTTTGTCCCCGCTTTACTCATTAAATCAACGACTAACTTCTTTCCCGTGTGGGTTGAAGTTGAGCAAAACGCCCCTATTTTAAGTGAGCCCCGTCAAAGCGCAGTGCCAGCATCGTGGAACATCGCCACTTTCCTCACCACCGTTTCCGGGTAGAATGCTCGTTCGCATGCGGCCATGAGGGCTGCTCGGGCGACTCACGGTGCCGCCCTCCATACCTTTAGTGTGGAAGATCCTGCCGATATGTTTGCGCCTTTGTTAAAGAAACTTTTTGGAAGCAAGAACGAGCGTGAAGTCAAACGCATGCTCAAGACGGTGCAGCTCGTCAATGCCTTCGAAGAGCAAATGGTGGCCCTTTCGGACGATCAATTGCGCGCCAAGACCGATGAGTTCAAGGCCCGCATCGCCAAAGGGGAAACCCTCGACAAGCTTTTGCCAGAAGCCTTTGCGGTAGCCCGCGAAGCCGGCAAGCGCATCATGGGGATGCGCCACTTCGACGTGCAACTCGTCGGTGGCATGACCTTGCACGAAGGCAAGATCGCCGAAATGCGCACCGGTGAGGGTAAAACCCTCGTGGCGACCCTGGGTGTTTACCTCAACGCACTGTCCGGCAAGGGCGTGCACGTTGTGACGGTGAACGACTACCTGGCGCGTCGTGACGCCAACTGGATGCGCCCGCTGTATGAATTCCTCGGCCTGACCGTCGGCGTCGTGACGCCGTTCCAGCCACCGGAAGAGAAACGCCTGGCCTACGCGGCCGACATCACCTACGGCACCAACAACGAATTCGGTTTCGACTACCTGCGCGACAACATGGCGTTCAGCATGGAAGAAAAATTCCAGCGCGAACTCAATTTTGCCGTGATCGACGAAGTCGACTCCATCCTCATCGACGAAGCACGTACCCCGCTGATCATTTCCGGTCAGGCCGAGGACAGCTCCAAGCTGTACACCGAGATCAACAAACTGATCCCGCAGCTGGAACTGCACGTTGAAGAAGTCGAAGGCGAAGTTACCAAGGCTGGCCACTACACTGTTGACGAGAAGACCCGTCAGGTCGAACTCAACGAAGCCGGTCACCAGTTCATCGAAGACATGCTCACCCGCGTCGGCCTGCTGGCTGAAGGCGAGAGCCTTTACTCGGCACATAACCTGGGCCTGTTGACCCACGTTTATGCCGGTCTGCGTGCGCACAAGCTGTTCAACCGCAACGTTGAATACATCGTGCAGGACGGTCAGGTCGTACTGGTCGACGAACACACCGGTCGTACCATGCCCGGCCGTCGTTTGTCCGAAGGCCTGCACCAGGCCATCGAAGCCAAAGAAGTTCTGAACATTCAGGCCGAGAGCCAGACCCTGGCCTCGACCACGTTCCAGAACTACTTCCGTCTGTACACCAAGCTGTCCGGCATGACCGGTACTGCTGACACCGAAGCGTTCGAATTCCACCAGATCTATGGTCTGGAAGTGATGGTCATTCCGCCGAACAAGCCGTTGGCGCGTAAAGACTACAACGACCTGGTGTTCCTGACTGCCGAAGAGAAGTACGCGGCAATTGTCACGGACATCAAGGAAAGCATGGCTGCCGGTCGTCCGGTGCTGGTGGGTACTGCGACCATCGAAACCTCCGAGCACATGTCCGCATTGCTCGTGAAGGAAGGCATAGAACACAAGGTTCTGAACGCCAAGTTCCACGAAAAAGAAGCCGAGATCATTGCCCAAGCCGGTCGTCCGGGCGCACTGACCATCGCTACCAACATGGCCGGTCGTGGTACCGACATCCTGTTGGGCGGCAACTGGGAAGTTGAAGTGGCGTCGCTGGAAGATCCGACCCCTGAGCAAATCGCCCAGATCAAGGCCGACTGGCAGAAGCGCCACCAACAAGTGCTCGAGTCCGGCGGCTTGCAGGTGATTGCTTCCGAGCGTCACGAATCCCGTCGTATCGACAACCAACTGCGTGGCCGTGCCGGTCGTCAGGGTGATGCCGGTTCGAGCCGCTTCTACCTGTCGCTGGAAGACAGCCTGATGCGCATCTTCGCCTCTGATCGGGTGAAGAACTTCATGAAAGCCCTGGGCATGCAGCCCGGCGAAGCGATCGAGCACCGCATGGTGACCAACGCGATCGAGAAGGCGCAGCGCAAGGTTGAAGGCCGTAACTTCGACATTCGTAAGCAACTGCTCGAGTTCGATGACGTCAACAACGAACAACGTAAAGTGATCTATCACATGCGTAACACGTTGCTGGCCGCCGACAACATCGGTGAAACCATCGCTGACTTCCGTCAGGACGTACTCAACGCCACCGTCAGCGCGCACATTCCGCCGCAATCGCTGCCAGAGCAGTGGGACGTCGCCGGTCTGGAAGCCTCGCTGGCGAGCGACTTCGGTGTTCCGCTGCCGATCCAGCAATGGCTCGACGAAGACGATCACCTGTACGAAGAAACCCTGCGCGAGAAGCTCATGACCGAGCTGATGGCGGCGTACAACGAGAAAGAAGATCAGGCCGGTGCCGAAGCACTGCGCTCCTTCGAGAAGCAAATCGTTCTGCGCGTGCTGGATGATCTGTGGAAAGACCACCTGTCGACCATGGATCACTTGCGTCACGGCATCCACCTGCGTGGCTACGCCCAGAAGAACCCGAAGCAGGAATACAAGCGCGAGTCGTTCACGCTGTTCTCCGAGCTGCTCGATTCGATCAAGCGCGACTCGATCCGTGTGCTGTCGCACGTTCAGGTTCGCCGCGAAGATCCGGAAGCCGAAGAGCAACGTCTGCGTCAGGAAGCCGAAGCATTGGCCGCCCGCATGCAGTTCGAACACGCTGAAGCCCCTGGTCTGGAGCAGCCGGAATTACTCGGTGAAGAGGTCGATGTAGCCCTCGCCACTGCACCGGTTCGCAACGAGCAGAAGCTGGGCCGCAACGAACTGTGCTACTGCGGTTCGGGCAAGAAATTCAAGCATTGCCACGGGCAGATTCAGTAAAATCCGCTTCAATTGCTGAAATACCCGCGCCGCGACCGGCTCCTGCCGTCGCGGCGTTTTGCCATTTAAACCACTGCCTTCATAGGGGCGGTGCTGACATCATTGAGTAAGGAGCGCATTCATGGCTGTTGGTCTTGGTCCTTTGCCAACGTTGCACCCGGTTGCCGGTTTTGAACTCGGTATCGCCTCGGCCGGCATCAAGCGCCCTGGGCGCAAAGATGTCGTGGTGATGCGCTGCGCCGAAGGTTCGACGGTGGCGGGCGTGTTCACGTTGAACGCCTTTTGTGCCGCGCCAGTGATCCTGGCGAAAAAACGCGTGCAGAACGCAGTGCGCTATCTGCTGACCAACACCGGTAATGCCAACGCGGGCACCGGTGAGCCAGGCCTGGCAGCCGCCGAGCGCACCTGCGCGAAGCTCGCTGAGCTGACCGGCGTCGATGCCAACCAGATTCTGCCTTACTCCACCGGTGTCATCGGCGAGCCACTGCCGGTCGAGAAAATCGAAGGCGCACTGCAAGCTGCACTGGACGATCTGTCGGAAAACAACTGGGAAGCGGCCGCCACCGGCATCATGACCACTGACACCTTGCCAAAGGGTGCCAGCCGCCAGTTCCAGCATGACGGCGTGACCATCACCGTCACCGGTATCAGCAAAGGCGCGGGCATGATCCGCCCGAACATGGCGACCATGCTGGGCTACATCGCTACCGACGCCAAAGTCTCCCGCGATGTACTGCAAAACCTGATGCTCGACGGCGCCAACAAGTCGTTCAACCGCATCACCATCGATGGCGACACCTCGACCAACGACTGCTGCATGCTGATTGCCACCGGCAAGGCTGCACTGCCGCAAATCACCCGTGCTGAAGGCGAGCTGTTCGCCAAGTTGAAGCAGGCTGTGTTCGAAGTGTGCATGGACGTGGCCCAGGCCATCGTGCGTGACGGCGAAGGCGCGACCAAGTTCGTGACCGTTGAAGTCAATGGCGGCGGCAATCACCAGGAATGCCTGGACGTTGGCTACACCGTGGCGCATTCGCCATTGATCAAGACCGCGCTGTTCGCCTCCGACCCGAACTGGGGCCGCATTCTGGCGGCTGTCGGTCGTGCCGGCGTGCCGGACCTGGACGTGAGCAAGATCGACGTGTTCCTTGGCGACGTATGCATCGCCAGCCGTGGCGCCCGCGCCGCGACTTACACTGAAGCGCAGGGCTCTGCGGTGATGCAGCAGGAAGAAATCACCATCCGCATCGAACTGGGTCGCGGTGATTGCAGCGAAACCATCTGGACCACCGACCTGTCGCATGAGTACGTGAAGATCAACGCTGAGTATCGGACCTGATCTGAGACCGAGTCGCCGCCATCGCCAGCAGGCTGGCTCCCACAGTATTGCTGTCGAACACGAAATCTGCGTTCACTGAAGATCTGATGTGGGAGCTAGCCTGCTAGCGATAGCGGAGTTTCAGGCAGCATTTATGTTGAATCTGCTGGCCTCTTCGCGAGCAAGCTCGCTCCCACAGGGTTCACTGGTGTACACAACATTTGTGACTATCCGTGAACCCTGTGGGAGCGAGAGCTTGCTCGCGAAGGCTGCAGCCCAGACACTATGGGTCCCAAAGCTGTTCCTCTGACGAAAAGGCGCCACACCATGTCCTTGCACCTGATCATCGGCGACAAACTGCTTTCCTCCTGGTCCTTGCGCGCCGCACTGGCGCTTGAGCTGACCGGCGCCCCTTTCACCGAAGAGTTGATCAAACTCGGCAAGCCTGACACCCGTGCGCTTTTGCTCAAGCATTCGCCAACTGCCAAGGTCCCGCTGCTGAAAACCGTACGCGGCACCGTTGCCGATTCGCTGGCGATTGCTGAGTATCTGGCCGAGCAGTTTCCTTCCGAGCAACTCTGGCCAATCGACATCGCCGCCCGCGCCCAGGCCCGATCCGCCTGCGCGCAAATGCACAGTGGCTTCTTCGCCATGCGCAACCACATGCCGTTCAACCTGAGCCACGACGCGCCGCTGAACCCGGTGCCGCCTGAGGTGAAGGTCGATATCGAACGCATGCTCGCGTTGTGGGCAGAATGCCGTGCCGCCGCCACCGAATCCGGGCCGTATCTGTTTGGTCGCGTGAGCCTGGCCGATGCGTTCTTCGCACCGATCGCCGTGCGCCTGCGCACCTATCAGGTGCAACTGCCGGACGCTGACGAAGCCTATGTTGAAACCGTCTACCAATGGCCCGCCTTCAAGGCGTGGCAAAAGGCTGGACTGGAGGAATTGAACCCGTGAAACGCGTACACGTCGCCGCTGCCGTCATTCGTGACAACAGTGGCAAAATCCTCATTGCCCGTCGTGCCGACACCCAGCATCAGGGTGGTTTGTGGGAGTTTCCCGGCGGCAAGGTCGAGGCCGACGAATCGGTTGAAACCGCGCTGGCCCGCGAGCTGCACGAAGAGTTGGGCATCGTCGTTGGCGCAGCACGGCCGTTGATCAAGGTACGTCACGATTACCCGGACAAGCAGGTGTTGCTGGATGTCTGGGAAGTGTCGAGTTTCAGCGGCGAGCCGCACGGTGCCGAAGGCCAGCCATTGGCCAGGGTGACGGCGAAGGAGCTGGCGAACTACGAGTTCCCCGCCGCCAACCAGCCGATTGTCGCTGCGGCACGTTTGCCTGCCGAATACTTGATCACCCCGGAGGATCTGGAAACCCCGGCTTTGCTGCGCGGCATCCAGAAGGCGATTGCCGACGGGATCAAATTGATCCAGCTGCGCGCACCGAATGGCTATGACCCGAAGTACCGCGATCTGGCGGTGGATGCCGTGGGTCTGTGTGCGGGCAAGGCGCAATTGATGATCAAGGGGCCATTCGAATGGCTCGGCGATTTTCCGTCTGCCGGGTGGCACATCACTTCCGCACAGTTGCGTAAATACGCGGCGGCGGGGCGTCCGTTGCCGGCTCAGCGTTGGCTCGCAGCGTCCTGCCATAATGCCGAAGAACTGGCGCTGGCTGAGCAGATGGGCGTGGACTTCGTGACCTTGTCGCCGGTGCAGCCGACCTTGACGCATCCTGATGCGCAGCCGTTGGGCTGGGAGCAGGCTTCGACATTGATCGAGGGCTTCAACAAGCCGGTGTTTTTGTTGGGTGGAGTTGGACCAGCAGAACGTGAGAAAGCCTGGAGCTTCGGGGCGCAGGGTGTGGCTGGGATTCGGGCGTTCTGGCCCGAAGCCTGATTTTGCGTTGATGCTGCCGGCCCTTTCGCGAGCAAGCTCGCTCCCACATATGACTGCATTCCAACTGGATGAACGCAATCAACTGTGGGAGCGAGCTTGCTCGCGAAGGCGTCCTGCCTGGCGCTAAGAGTCCTGATGTTTCGCCGCAGGCTGCCACAAAATCTCCGCAATCCCCTGTCGCCGCGCAATCACCCTTGCCGCCACAAACAACAAATCCGAAAGCCGATTAATGTAAGCCAACCCAACGCCGGCCAAGGGTTCTTCAGCATTCAAATGCTGACACCGCCGCTCGGCACTCCTTGCCAGACTCCGACACACATGGGCCTGAGCTATCAGCATCGAACCGCCCGGCAAGATGAAATTCTCCAGCGGTCCCAACTCCTCATTCCAGATGTCGATCGCCACTTCCAGTCGTTCGATTTCCGCCGCGTTCAGCGCCTGATACTCCGGCATCGCCAACTCGCCGCCGAGGTCGAACAATCGATGCTGACAGGGCGTCAACACCTCGATCAACTCGTTCAAGCCTGGGTACGTCTCACGTTCGGCAGTCAGCCCGGCCAGCAAAACGCCCACTTGGCTGTTCAGCGCATCGACCTCGCCAATCGCTTCGATCCTTGGGTGATCTTTGGGTACGCGGCGGCCATCGCCCAGGCCGGTTTCGCCTTTGTCGCCGGTGCGGGTGTAGATCTTCGACAGGCGAAAGCCCATGGGTTACCTCGTTAGTTGATTGGTTTCAGCCGCAATGGGCAGCGGTTGGGCCAGCGGCAGACGCAACGTGAAGCACGTGCCTTGCCCGGGCGCCGACTGCACTTCCATCTGCCCTTTGTGATTATTGGTGATGATGAAATACGACACCGACAAACCGAGGCCCGTGCCCTGGCCGATTTCCTTGGTGGTGAAAAACGGCTCGAAGGTGCGCTTACGTATGTTCTCGCTCATGCCGATACCGTTGTCCTCGACCTGAATCTCGGCCCACGGTGGATTGAGTTTGGTGCGCAGAATAATCCGCCCTGGCTCGCTGTCCTCTTCGCGCTGATGAATGGCTTGCGCGGCGTTTTTCAACAGGTTAAGCAGCACTTGCTCCAGCTCGTTGGCGGTGCCCGGCACGGGACCGAGTGCCGGGTCGAACTGGCGGATGATCGCCTGACCCTTGAAGTCAAAACCGATGGCCAGGTCGAAGTCGTTACCGGCGATTTCCACCGCTTGATCGATCAGCGCCGGCAGATCGCACGGCGCCATCTGCCGAGTGCTGCGACGGCTGAAGCTGAGCATGTGAGTGACGATTTTCGCCGCCCGCGCACCGGCCTGTTGAATACCATCGAGCAGTTTCGGCACTTCCCGGCCTTGCAGATAGCGGTTGACCGTGTCCAGCTCAATGCCCAGTTGTTCGGCGGTTTCGAGATTCTTTGGCAGGTCTGCCGACAGCCGTCGACGGATGTTCTGCACGTTGTGCAGGATCGCGCCGAGCGGGTTGTTGATTTCATGGGCCATGCCTGCCGCGAGGCCGCCGACCGAGAGCATTTTTTCCGACTGCACCATCATTTCTTCCAGTGACAGGCGCTGGGTGATGTCGTCGATACGGATCACCACACCACGCCCGGCGCCGCCCATCAGCGGATAGAAGGTCAGCGCGTAGTGCTTGGGCTCGTCGTCCTTGAACCATGTCACCCGTTCGACTTTCGCCACGGTGTGCTGCTCGACCGTTTGCTTGAGCTGCGGCAAAAACGGTTTGAGCGGCTCGAAGGCGAGGAAGATCGGCTGGT
Organism: Pseudomonas sp. NPDC098747; assembly: GCF_044760045.1. Taxonomy (NCBI): domain Bacteria; kingdom Pseudomonadati; phylum Pseudomonadota; class Gammaproteobacteria; order Pseudomonadales; family Pseudomonadaceae; genus Pseudomonas; species Pseudomonas sp. NPDC098747. The sequence goes on from NZ_JBIWAL010000021.1 coordinate 86,304, forward strand.
TCAGCGCTTCGTCCAGACGTGTACCGGAGAGGGCGCTGGCTTCCTGGTTCCATTGGGTGACGTAGAGCTGCTCATCGAGGGCGATCAGCGCCGAAGGCATCGAGTCGATGATGCTGTTGAGGTAGTTCTGGAAACCGGTGAGTTTCTTCTCGATCTTGCTGCGCACCTGAACTTCCAGCTCAAGCTTGCGGTTGGTGTGGCGGGTTTCCTCGGCCAGCCCCTGAGCCTGATCGTAAGCGGCTTGCGAGTCATCGCGGGCGCGTTTGAGTTGCTGCTCGCGGGCTTCGATGCGCGACAGCATGGTGTTGAACGCTTCGGCGAGGCTGCCGATTTCGTCGTGGTTGCCGCGTGAGGCACGCAACGCGTAGTTCTCTTCGCGGGTGACCTGGCGCGACAGCTCTTCCAACTGATGGATAGGGCGGGTGATCAGGCGTTTGATCTGCCGGGCAATCACCAGCCACAGCAGCACACTGAATATCAGAATGCCGAGGCTCGCCGTGAGCGTGCCGGTGTAGAACGCCATTGGCAGTTCGCTACTGGCCACCAGCAGCAGATGACCCGGCGCGGTGCCGGGGCGGGGCAGGGTGATCAACTGGTTGGTGCGAAACTCGGTGAGTTGCCAGGCTTCGATGTGCCGGTAACGTTCCGGCAAGTGGAGTTTGTCGCCGTGTTGCAACTGCGCCAGGCGTTCGCCCTTGCCGTCGTACAGGGCGGCAGCGCGCAGTGGTGAATAACTGTCGAGCTCCTTGAGCAGGCGTTCGGCGCTTTGCGGAGATTGCAGGGCTTCGCTGACCAGGCTCGGGTTGGCGATCAGTCGGCCGATGGTCTGCAAGGCCTGCGGGGCCATGCTTTCCTGGGAGATGTAATAGGCGGCGCTGATAAACGTCAGGTTGGCGACCAACAACACAGTGGTCAACAGCACCAGCAGGGCGGCGAGGAGTTTCTGGCCGACCGGGAGGTTTTCGAGGCGCTGGCGCAATGGCATCAGGTTTTTCGCAACAAAGGAACAAGTGGCCAGCGTAGCCGCTGCTCAGTCGCTGGGCAATCCAAGGCTGTTCAGATGAGTGACCAGTCGCTGCTGCAATTGACTGAGGTGCGGCAGGTTCAGCTGGTGGCGTGCGGCGACTTTGCAGGCGTGGCCCAATAGATAGCTGATCTCGGTGCGGCGCTGATTGGCGACGTCCTGATACATCGATGAGTAATTGGCCGCGGTGGCCTGGATCACGCGTTCGACTTCCTGTTGCAGATTGTCCGCCGCCGCGGGTTGACCGCAGCGCTCCAGCAGTTCGGCGAGTTCGTTGCAAAGCGTGGCGACTTCGCAGTGATGCGTCTGCAAGCCGCCGTTGCGGCAGTTGTGCAACACCGTCAGCGGATTGATCGCGCAGTTGAGCGCCAGTTTGCGCCACAGCCGCGTGAGGATATCGGTGCTCCATTCGTGGGGGATTTTCGCTGCCTCAAGATCATCCAGCCAGATCGGCGCCACCGGATGAGCAGCATCACCGAGCCAGGTGTAACCGTGGCCGGCGAACACTACGCGCCAATCGCCGTCGCGGAACGCCCCTTCGGTGCTGGACGCGCTGATGCAGCGTGCTTGCGGCACCCGTGCGGCGACAGCGTCCTGACTGCCGAGGCCGTTTTGCAGCAGAATAATTTCGGCGTCCGGTGTCAGGCGCGGTGCGAGGCGGGCGACCGCGGTTTCGGCATCGTATGCCTTGCAGGCCACCAGCAGGCGACGGATCGGTTCGGGGCTGTCCGGGGTTTCGCCGGGAACTGCATAGGTGCTGGCTTGTCCGTTTTCCACGAGGGTCAACCCACCGGCGGCGTTATAGCTGTGCAAACGCGTCGCGTCGCGCACGATTAGCCTCACCGGCAGACCGGCCCGAGCCAGTCGCGTAGCCCAGAGTGTGCCGAGACTGCCGGCGCCGAGAACATGCCAAGGGGTAGACATCAGTTTTTTGCTCGATTGGGTAAAGGCATGTGCGGCTCGCCGTGTCGTCAGGAAAAGACCCGTTATAATGAGCCCGATTTTAACCGCAAGCCAAGCGCGCTCCATCCACATCGGGCGCGCCTTTTTATTGGAGAGATTACATGCCGTCGTTCGACGTGGTATCCGAACTGGACAAACACGAACTCACCAACGCGGTCGAGAACGCCGTGAAGGAACTCGATCGTCGTTATGACCTGAAAGGCAAAGGCAGTTTCGAGTTCAAGGAAAAGGACCTGACGGTCAGTCTGACCGCTGAAGCCGGATTCCAGCTGGAAGCGATGATCGAAATCCTCAAGTTGGCCCTGGTCAAGCGCAAGATCGACGTGCAGTGCCTTGAAGTAAAGGATGAGTACGCCTCGGGCAAGCTGATGAAGCAGGACGCCGTGCTCAAGGAAGGTATCGACAAGGAACTGGCGAAGAAGATCGTCGGCCACATCAAGGATGCCAAACTCAAAGTGCAGGCCGCCATTCAGGGCGAGCAGGTGCGTGTGACTGGCAAGAAGCGTGATGACCTGCAAGAAGCCATCGCGGCTCTGCGTGCCAAGGAATTCGGGATGCCACTGCAGTTCAACAACTTCCGCGACTAAGCATGCTCAAAGAAAACTGTGGGAGCGAGCTTGCTCGCGAAGGCGCCGGGTCAGGCAATTGATTGCTGAATGACACACCGCTTTCGCGAGCAAGCTCGCTCCCACATTTGTATTGGTGTACACCCCGGGTAGCCGGAAATCAGGAGATAGAACATGGATTTGAACGCTGAAGTAGACCACCTGGTCAAGGCATCCCAGGCGTGGATCCCGATGATCATGGAGTACGGCAGCCGTGTGCTGCTGGCGGTGATTACCCTGGGGATCGGCTGGTGGCTGATCAACAAGGTCACGCAGAAACTCGGTGGTTTGCTGGCTCTGCGTAACGCTGATCTGGCACTGCAAGGTTTTATCAGCAGCCTGGCCAACATCATTCTCAAGGTGCTGCTGATCGTCAGCGTGGCCTCGATGATCGGTGTCGAAACCACCTCGTTCGTTGCGGCAATCGGTGCCGCGGGTCTGGCCATTGGTCTGGCGTTGCAGGGCAGCCTGGCGAACTTCGCTGGCGGTGTGCTGATTCTACTGTTCCGTCCGTTCCGTATCGGTGACTGGATCGAAGCGCAAGGCGTGGCGGGTACTGTCGACAGCATCCAGATCTTCCACACCGTGCTGCGTACCGGCGACAACAAGACCGTCATCATGCCAAACGGCAATCTGTCGAATGGCATCATCACCAACACCAACCGTCAGCCTACCCGCAAGGTTGTGTTCGATGTAGGCGTGGATTACGACGCCGATCTGCAAAAGGCCCGTCAGATACTGCTGGATCTGGCCAAGGATGAGCGTGTTCTGCAAGATCCTGAGCCGCAGGCTGTGGTTTCGACACTGGGCGACAGTTCGATCACGGTTTCCCTGCGTGTGTGGGTTAAAACTGCGGACTACTGGGATGTGGTGTTCATGTTTAACGAACATTCCCGCGATCGTTTAAAGGCTGCAGGAATTGATATTCCCTTCCCACAACGAGTTATTCGTGTGGTTCAGGAAAGCGCTGTTCAGTAACAACATTGATACCTGGCTTTACGGTCAGTTAATAAATGCAAAACCCAAGAGATGTTCGCACTCTTGGGTTTTTTTATGTCGGTGTGAAAGTTTGCTGGCTAATAGATAGCTGGCTAATATTTGTGATCTGGGTGAAGTTTCTCGCACATAAAAAAACCGCCCACCTGGATCAGGTGGGCGGTTCTTGTTAGAGCAGTGCTCTACAGTACGTCAGCTGTACATCTCTATTAGAGGATGTTCAGTGGGTACTCAACGATCAGACGGGTGTCGTTGTTGTCAGACGAGTAGCCGCTGTACGCGCCGTTGGAGCGGTACATGGCGTAGCGCAGACGGAACGACAGGTCTTTGGCCGGGCCTTCCTGGATCACGTACTTGGACTCGGCGTTCCACTCGTTTTCCTTGCCTTCGCCCAGACCGTTGGTGGTGATGTGATCACCCATCACGTAACGGGTCATGAAGCTCAGGCCTGGTACGCCGTAGGTTTTCATGTTCAGGTCGTAGCGAGCTTGCCAGGAGCGCTCGTCGCGGCCCACGAAGTCGGAGATCTGAATGGAGTTGGCCACGAAGATGGTGCTGTTGCCGTCAACGCCATAGTAGTAAGCGTTGTCGCCGCTGGAGCGCTGGTGAGCCAAGGTGAACTTGTGAGCACCGATGCTGTAGGCAGCAGCCAGGGACCACAGGTTGTTGTCCACGCCGGTGGTGCCGTCGCCGATGGCATCAACCAGATCGCCACGGCTGTCGCCTTTGGTGTGGTAACCGTTGAGGTCGAAGTTCAGCGACTGATCGTCGTTGATCGGCAAGGTGTAGTTCAGGTTGACGTAGTACTTCTTGAAGTAGTCATCAGCATCGGACGCAGCCAGTGCGCCGGTGAAGTTATCGGTGAACGCGTAGCTGGCACCGAAGATGTTGATGTTGGTCAGGCCTTTGCCGCCATTGCCGTTCTCATCAGGCAGACCGCCGATGCTGTCACGGCCCATACCGGTTTGCTTGCTCAGGGAAGTGAAGCGACCTGCGCTCAGTTCCAGACCTTTGATCTCTTTGGAAGTGATCAGGGTGCCGGTAGCGACTTCTGGCAGCATACGGCTGTCGTCAGTTGCGAAAACCGGGCTGGCAACGAATTGCTGACCGTATTTCAGCACGGTGTCGGATACGCGGAATTTGACTGCGCCGCCGATTTTACCCTGGGATTTTTCCGGGTTGCCGTCGCTGTCGTTGGCGAACAGGCCGTTACCACGGTGGCCCGAGCCGCCGTCGAGTTTGACAGCACCCATTGCCATGGCGTCGAGACCGAAGCCTACGGTGCCTTGAGTGAAGCCCGATTCATAGGACAGCAGTTGGCTGACGCCGGTGTCCTGGCGATAGCCAGCAGTGCCGGAAGTGCTATTGCCCGCACCGTTTTTGTAGTCGCGGTTCATGTATTCCATACGAGTCTTCAGTTTCAGACTCTGGTCTTCCAGGAAACCTTTGGCTTCATCCTGCGAAGACGCCATTGCGAACTGCGAGGTGCCTGCTGCTACAGCCAGGGCGATCATGCTCCACTTCATCACGCGCATCGTGATTTGCTCCTTTGGTTTTTAGAAGAGTACTGCCGTCCCACCTGTTTTATTATCTGGGCGGCTCTTTCTTTTTGTGTCGGCGCAAACTTATATCACGCCGACATTGTTGGCGATACTTGCGAATCTAACCTTTCAGCTTCTTTACGACGCTGTCGCCGATGGCTTTGTAGATGTCGCAAATTCACAGTACCGATGCAGTCGGACCGACAACTTTCTCGCTGTTTTTCTAGCCTTTTGCATCGCTAAAAAAGAGTCCCTGGCAAAACACTTGAATCTCCATCGGGCAACCCTGCCACTGTTTTTATCGGGCTTAAGGCTCCCACTTCCCGTGGTGCGCTTATAGTCCATATGAGTACGAATGCAACAAGCGTGCACAAACTGCGATGTCGGTGCGGTTATTTTTCAGAACGCCTGTCTTTACCTGTAAAAGCCTCATAAATACGGGGCGCCAAGCCGCTTTTTGTCAGGGCTTGACGCGATTGTTCGTATGGTGTTGCCACACCTCTATCGGCGCGTGACAACCAAAAACGTTACCGGTTCACCCCGCCAGTGAGTATTCGGCGGATGCCCGACGCACTGAGCGTAGACGCAGTGTGCGGTTTTGGTGCAAAAAATTTACGCGCTGTACCGTGTTCATTCAGTTCGGGTTGTCGATGATCGTGAGCAGCTCAGGGTTTCTCGGGCATTTCAGCATTAGGGTCATCAGTGCGGGTTCCGTACTGGTGCAGGGTGTCTGAAAATGTCACAAGTCGGGGCGCCCGGAGAATGGCAAGGGTACTGTGGTCGTGAAGGCGAGCGCATTCGCAGGTATGCTGCGGTTCTGTCGCTTGGTGCGCTGCCTGTCGGGTTGGCTGCCAAGCTGAATTATGTAGATCAGCCGGGAGTGCGCGCAGTGTTTGCTTTAGATTCACGACTTCAACAGGACACGCTGACCATCGGCGACTTCCCGCTCTGCCGGCTTTTGCTGTCCAATGACGCCAACTACCCGTGGTTCATCCTGGTGCCGCGCCGCGACGATATCAGCGAGTTGTTTCAGTTAGATGTCGCTGATCAGCAGCAACTCTGGCTGGAAACCACCGCGCTGGCCGAGTTGCTCAAAGACTTGTTCGATGCCGACAAAATGAACGTCGCAACGCTGGGTAACGTGGTCAGTCAGATGCACATGCATGTGATCGTGCGCAAGCGCGACGATGCCGCGTGGCCGGCGCCGGTCTGGGGCAAGCACCCGGCCAGGCCTTATGCCAGCGAACAGGTGGACGCCATTCGAGCGCAGTTGCGTGTGGTGCTGACCGAAGATTTCACCTTTGTGGAGGGCTGAGTCATGACCCTGGAAGAACGCGTTAACGATCTGGAAAGCCGTCTGGCGTTTCAGGACGACACTATTCAGACATTGAATGACATCCTGGTGTCGCAGCAGCGGGTGGTCGAGCGCCTGCAATTGCAAATGGCTGCACTGCTCAAGCGTCAGGAAGAGATGGTCGGGCAGTTCGAATCCTTCGAGGAAGAAGCACCGCCGCCGCACTATTGAGGCGCGTTCTTTTCATCAGGCATAAAAAAACCGCGAACAGCACGCTGCTCGCGGTTTTTTTTATGCCTTGGATCAGCGACGCGGCAGCGCGGCGATCACGTCCTCGGCTTGCAGACCCTTGTCCCGGTTCATCACCGAGAACTCCACGCGCTGGCCTTCGACCAGAACGCGGTGGCCTTCGCCACGGATCGCGCGAAAGTGCACGAAAATATCATCACCGGAATCCCGGGAGATAAAGCCGAAGCCTTTGGAGGTGTTGAACCACTTGACGGTGCCAGTATCGCGGTTGGTCATGTCGTAGCTGGTTGACGCGGCAACTGGTGAAGAACGATAGAAGCTGACGGCCAGGTGCAGGACCACGGCAACCAGGGCAATGACCAGACTGAACAACACGGCTGGCTGGCCGGCGATGACAGGCATCGGCGCGATCAGGGTCAAGGTTTGCAGGACGACAGTCAGCACCAGAAGAGCGCTGACCAGATTTTGCAGATGCTGGCGCGGACCTTTGTTCCAGTAAGGAATCACTGGGGCAATGACCAGGTTCAGCAGGCCGAAAAAGGCCAGGTAAAGTGCATCGGGTTGTTGCAGGTAGGGAACGGCTTCGGATTTCAAGCTAGGTATGAACGACAGCAGCAGTGCCGCTGCGCCCATTAGCAGGTGGACGATTTTCAACATTTTGATTGGCTCACGTTATGACGGCTCACAAGGAAGAGCTGAAGGCGCACGGTTCGCTTCGGAACAAAATAAGAGGCGGTGGACACGGACACGGCATCAGCATGCGCAAATCCCCGAAAAAAGGGGCATGGCGACACACTGCCTATTTAACAGCAAAGCCTGCAGCTACTCAAATCAGGCCGGCCAGCGGCAGGGAAGTGGTCGATTTGTCGCAGTGCCGGTATTGATTCGGGGCTGCGAGGTGTCGACAGCCTTGCTAGAGTGGGGCTGCACCTTGGATGAATTCAAATCGCCGTTAGGGGGTAAACATGGCAATCGATATCGGTATCAGTGAAGAAGATCGCAAGTCCATCGTTGAGGGACTGTCGCGTCTGCTGTCGGACACCTACGTGCTGTATCTGAAAACCCATAACTTCCACTGGAACGTCACCGGACCGATGTTCCGCACGCTGCACTTGATGTTCGAAGAGCAATACAACGAATTGGCGCTGGCCGTCGATTCGATCGCCGAGCGCATTCGCGCCCTTGGTTTCCCTGCGCCGGGCGCCTATGCCACGTATGCGCGGCTTTCTTCTATAAAAGAGGAAGAGGGCGTACCCAGCGCCGAGGACATGATCAAGCAACTGGTCGCCGGTCAGGAAGCCGTGACCCGCACCGCGCGCGGCATTTTCCCGCTGCTCGACAAGGTCAGCGATGAGCCGACTGCCGACCTGCTGACCCAGCGCATGCAGGTTCATGAAAAAACCGCGTGGATGTTGCGCGCATTGCTTGAAGCCTGACCCAAGTGCGCGGGTAGGCCTTGGGGATGCCCGCGCTGTCCGGCGTCTTACTTCTATCGTTGGCTTATCCTACGGGGATGGTCAATTAGTCATCTGGATATAACTTTGCGTCTGCGCTTTTATGGAAGTCACAGGATGTGACTTCGAAAACAAGCAGAGATGGCAAAGGAGTGTCACTAATATGGTAGAGGGAGACAGGCGAGGCGACAGGATTGTCGGCTTGCAACATGAATTGAAGTTCGATCCGTTCGTCAACGAATTCGACATGTCATTGGTACAGCCGCTGTCCCGATCCGTGCGTTTGAACGGATACGCGACGTGCCTGCGGCTGGAGCAGGTGTACTGGAACATCCTCGGCACGATGGCCAAAGACAACTGCTGTTCGATCAGTTCACTGTTGTCCCACGTTGACCGTGAGGTGCATCTGCGTCACGGCGGGGTGAAAAATTTCAGTGCGCTGGTACGAGTGGTGTGTGTCATGAACGGGGTCAAAGTCGCTGAACCAGCGAATTCGCTCTGAAACAGCGGTTGCAAAGGAGGTTGCGGCCTGTGCAGTCTTACGGCTGCACAGGCCGCATTTAATGGATATAATCCCGCTCTTTCGCCGCAAAGCCCTGCGCGCGGTGGCAATCTGATCGCCGAGACACCTCCATGCCGATGTACGATTATCAATGTGCTTCCTGTGGTCATCAGTTGGAAGCCATTCAAAAGATCAGCGATGCACCGCTGGTCGACTGCCCTGCCTGCCAGGCGCCAGCGCTCAAGAAACAGCTGTCCATGCCAGGCTTTCGCCTCAGCGGCAGCGGTTGGTACGAAACCGATTTCAAGACCGGAACCAAGAAGAACCTGGCCGGTGGCGACAAATCTGACTAGGGTTCAGGCCCTGGACGAACGACACGAGTGAGTTTCCACAAGTCGCACAATGCTTGAGTGCGACGGGATCTCCACCGAATTTCGAATTACGAGAAGCGAACCACTACCATGATGCGCAGCCACTATTGCGGCCAACTGAACGAAAGCCTGGAAGGTCAGGAAATTACCCTTTGCGGATGGGTTCACCGTCGCCGCGACCACGGCGGGGTGATTTTCCTCGATATCCGTGATCGTGACGGTCTGGCCCAAGTGGTGTTCGATCCGGATCGCGCCGAGAGCTTCGCCGCCGCCGATCGCGTGCGCAGCGAATACGTCGTGAAGATCACCGGTAAGGTGCGTCTGCGTCCGGCCGGTGCAACCAACGCCAACATGGCGTCGGGCATGATCGAGGTGCTGGGTTACGAACTGGAAGTGCTGAACGAGTCGGAAACCCCGCCGTTCCCGCTCAACGAATACTCCGACGTTGGCGAAGAAACGCGCCTGCGCTATCGCTTCCTCGATCTGCGCCGTCCGGAAATGGCCGAGAAGCTGCGTCTGCGTTCGCGCATGACCACCAGCATCCGTCGCTTCCTCGACGAAAACGGCTTCCTCGACGTTGAAACACCGATCCTGACCCGTGCAACTCCAGAAGGCGCACGCGACTATCTGGTGCCAAGCCGTACTCACGCCGGTTCGTTCTTCGCCTTGCCGCAATCGCCGCAGTTGTTCAAGCAACTGCTGATGGTGGCCGGCTTCGACCGTTACTACCAGATCGCCAAGTGCTTTCGCGATGAAGACCTGCGTGCCGACCGTCAGCCTGAATTCACCCAGATTGACATCGAGACCAGCTTCCTCGATGAAAAAGAGATCATGGGCCTCACCGAGCAAATGATCCGCAACCTGTTCAAGGAAGTGCTGGGTCTGGAATTCGGCGACTTCCCGCACATGACTTTCGAAGAAGCCATGCGCCGCTACGGTTCCGACAAGCCAGACCTGCGTAACCCGCTGGAACTGGTCGACGTTGCCGATCAACTCAAAGAAGTTGATTTCAAGGTCTTCAGCGGCCCGGCCAACGATCCGAAATGCCGTATCGCCGCACTGCGCGTTCCAGGCGGGGCGAGCATGCCGCGCAAGCAGATCGACGACTACACCAAGTTCGTCGGCATCTACGGTGCCAAGGGCCTGGCGTACATCAAGGTCAACGAGCGTGCTGCCGGTGTTGACGGTCTGCAATCGCCGATCGTGAAAAACATCCCGCTGGACAACCTCAATGCCATCCTTGATCGCGTTGGTGCAGTCGACGGCGACATCGTGTTCTTCGGCGCCGACAAGGCCAAGATCGTCAGCGAAGCTTTGGGCGCACTGCGCATCAAGCTCGGTCACGACCTCAAGCTGCTGACTTGCGAGTGGGCGCCAATGTGGGTCGTCGACTTCCCGATGTTCGAAGAAAACGACGACGGCAGCTTCTCTGCGCTGCACCACCCGTTCACCGCGCCGAAGTGCACGCCGCAAGAGCTCGAAGCCAACCCGGCCGGCGCTCTGTCCCGCGCGTACGACATGGTGCTGAACGGCACTGAGCTGGGTGGCGGTTCGATCCGTATCCACCGCAAGGAAATGCAGCAGTCGGTGTTCCGTCTGTTGGGCATCAACGAAGCAGAACAGGAAGAGAAATTCGGCTTCCTGCTCGACGCCCTGAAGTACGGTGCACCGCCGCACGGTGGCCTGGCCTTCGGTCTGGACCGTCTGGTGATGCTGATGACCGGCGCCCAGTCGATCCGTGAAGTGATCGCCTTCCCGAAAACCCAGAGTGCTGCCGACGTCATGACGCAAGCACCGGGTGTGGTGGATGCCAAGGCATTGCGCGAGCTGCACATTCGTTTGCGCGAAACGCCAAAGGCTGAGTAAGACGGGCCTGAAGGCGCATCTTCGGATGCGCCTTTTTTCTTTCTTATGGTTTGAAAGCTGTTCAAGATTTTTTGTTTGCCGGCCGCTGCGAGAGCAGGGCGGGCAACGTTTCAAAGAGAATTCGGAGCGAGTTATGGCGGGTCATTCCAAGTGGGCGAACATCAAGCACCGCAAAGAACGTCAGGATGCCAAGAAAGGCAAAATCTTTACCAAGTGGATTCGTGAGCTGACCGTCGCTGCCCGTCAGGGTGGCGGTGATCCGGGTTCCAACCCGCGTTTACGTCTGGCACTGGACAAGGCTCTCGGTGCAAACATGAGCCGCGATATCATCGATCGCGCGGTTGCCCGTGGTGCCGGTGCTGCCGACACCGACGACATGGTCGAACTGAGTTACGAAGGTTACGGCCCGGGCGGCGTGGCGGTGATGGTCGAGTGCATGACCGACAACCGCAATCGCACCGCAGCAGCCGTGCGCCATGCGTTCAGCAAGTGCGGCGGTAACCTTGGTACCGACGGTTCGGTGGCGTATCTGTTCGAGCGCAAGGGCCAGATCTCCTTCGCGCCGGGCGTTGATGAGGACGCTCTGATCGAAGCGGCGATGGAAGCCGACGCCGATGACGTGGTGACTCACGAAGACGGTTCGATTGACGTGTTCACTTCGTTCGCCGGTTTCTATTCCGTGCGTAACGCGCTGGAAGCCGCCGGTTTCAAAGGTGATGACGCGGAAATCGTCATGCTGCCGACCACCAGTGCCGAACTGGATCTGGAAGGCGCGGAGAAGGTGCTCAAGCTGATCGACATGCTTGAGGACCTGGATGACGTGCAGAACGTCTATTCCAACGCAGACATTCCGGAAGACGTCGCCGCTCAGCTCGGTTAAGAGCGACTAGGCTTTCATGTGGGAGCTGGCTTGCCAGCGATGGCGTCGGCACATCATATAATGATGTCGTCTGACACTCCGTCATCGCTGGCAAGCCAGCTCCCACATTTGTTATTTGTTGTACTGAATTTCGTGCTTTTTCCGAATCCGCAGGCGTTATGACTTTAATTCTTGGTATCGACCCCGGTTCGCGCATCACCGGTTACGGCATTGTTCGCGATACCGGACGTGGCGGCTGCATCTACGTCGCCTCGGGCTGTATCCGCACGGGCGCAGGCGAACTGCATGAGCGACTGCAAATCGTCTATCGCGGCGTGCGTGAAATCATTCAGACCTACGGCCCGGTCACCATGGGCATCGAAAAAGTGTTCATGGCAAAAAACGCCGATTCGGCACTCAAACTCGGGCAGGCCCGTGGCGCGGCGATTGTTGCCGGTGCCGAAGAGAGCCTGGAGATTGCCGAGTACACGGCAACCCAGGTCAAGCAAGCCGTGGTCGGTACTGGCGCGGCCAATAAAGAGCAGGTGCAGATGATGGTCATGCACATGCTGAAGCTGACCAGCAAACCGCAAATCGATGCTTCGGACGCTCTGGCGATTGCCATTTGTCACGCCCACACCCGTTCCAGCCTGTTGCCGCATGGCTTGGGAGCGGCACGCAGTCGTGGCGGGCGCCTGCGTCTCTGATAGCATCAGCAATCAAATTTTCCGGAATGCGGGTTTTGCGCCTGGGTCGTCGGCCTGAAGCACGCCTTTCGTCAGTCGCCAGCCCACGGCTGGCCAACGCTCAAGGATCTGAAACGTGATTGGACGCTTGCGCGGCACCCTGGCTGAGAAACAGCCGCCGCACCTGATTCTCGATGTAAATGGTCTCGGGTATGAGCTGGAAGTGCCCATGACCACTCTGTATCGCCTGCCGTCGGTCGGTGAACCGCTGACCCTGCACACGCACTTGGTCGTACGCGAAGACGCGCAGTTACTCTATGGTTTCGCCGGCAAGCGTGAGCGAGACTTTTTTCGCGAGTTGATCCGTCTCAATGGTGTCGGGCCGAAATTGGCCCTGGCATTGATGTCGAGCCTGGAAGTCGACGAACTGGTCCGCTGCGTCCAGTCCCAAGACACGTCGGCCCTGACCAAGGTGCCGGGCGTTGGCAAGAAAACCGCCGAGCGTTTGCTGGTCGAGCTGAAAGATCGCTTCAAGGCCTGGGAAACCTCGCCGGCCATGTTCGCCCTGGTGCCAAACCAGCCGGATGGCCCGGCGCCGGTCAACACCGCCGAGAACGATGCGGTCAGCGCGTTGATTTCCCTGGGTTACAAGCCGCAGGAAGCGAGCAAGGCAATTTCGGCCATCAAGGACAAGAATTTGAGCAGTGAAGACATGATCCGCCGCGCCCTGAAGGGAATGATTTAAGTGATTGAAGCTGATCGTCTGATCGCTGCTGCGCACGTTCCGCGCGAGCGCGAAGAAGTCCAGGACCGGGCCATTCGCCCGGTCAGTCTGGCCGACTACATTGGCCAGCCGACGGTGCGCGAGCAGATGGAACTGTTCATCCAGGCCGCCCGTGGTCGTAGCGAATCGCTTGATCACACGTTGATTTTCGGCCCGCCGGGGCTGGGTAAAACCACGCTGGCCAACATCATCGCCCAGGAAATGGGGGTGTCGATCAAGAGCACCTCGGGCCCAGTGCTTGAACGTCCGGGTGATCTGGCGGCATTGCTGACCAATCTTGAACCGCATGACGTGCTGTTCATCGACGAAATTCATCGCCTGTCGCCAATCGTGGAAGAAGTGCTGTACCCGGCGATGGAAGATTTCCAGCTCGACATCATGATCGGTGAAGGGCCGGCAGCACGTTCGATCAAACTCGATCTGCCGCCGTTCACCCTGGTCGGAGCGACCACTCGCGCCGGCATGCTGACCAACCCGTTGCGTGACCGCTTCGGTATCGTCCAGCGTCTTGAGTTCTACAGCACTGCCGATCTGTCGACGATTGTCAGTCGTTCGGCGAATATTCTTGGCCTGCCACTGGACCCCGAGGGCGCTTTCGAAATCGCTCGACGTGCCCGTGGTACACCGCGAATTGCCAATCGATTGCTGCGCCGCGTACGCGATTTTGCCGAAGTACGCGCCAAGGGCCACATCACCAAAGCGGTGGCGGATCTGGCGTTGAATCTGCTGGATGTCGACGAGCATGGTTTCGATCATCAGGACCGGCGTCTGCTGTTGACCATGATCGAGAAGTTCGATGGCGGGCCGGTCGGGATCGACAGCCTTGCAGCGGCAATCAGTGAAGAGCGCCACACGATTGAAGACGTGCTGGAGCCGTATCTGATTCAGCAGGGCTATATCATGCGCACACCACGGGGCAGGGTGGTGACGCGGCATGCGTATCTGCATTTCGGTTTAAACATTCCGTCACGAATGGGTGAGACGCCCGTGGTAGACGAGTTTCTCGATACCGTGGACGATTAATACACATTTGTTGTCGATTTATTCAGGGTTTGTACTGTCTGAGGACGGTACTTTTGCGGTAAAGCCCTGAAACAACGAAAAACAGTTGTCTGGCCGGATTGGCAACATGAGGAGTAAGCACTAGAGTATGCGCGCGCAAAACGGGCTTGAGCCGTTCGCACATCGTTGTCGCGTTTATTACGAGGACACCGATGCGGGCGGCATCGTGTATTACGTTAATTACCTCAAGTTTATGGAACGGGCTCGAACCGAGCGGCTCCGCGAACTGGGCTTTGCCCAATCGCAGTTGGCCGGAGAGGACCTGTTGTTTGTCGTGCATTCCAGCGAAGCGCGTTACCACGCGCCGGCGCGACTGGACGACGAGCTTCTGGTAAGTGCTGAAGTAATCGAATTGAACCGTGTCAGCCTGCGTTTCAAACAGCAGGTCAGGCGGGCAACGGATAATGTGCTGCTCTGTGAGGGGCAGTTTTTGGTGGCCTGTGTGCGCACTAACAGTTTGAAACCCCGGGCCCTTCCCGAAGACTTGCGTGCGGCTTTCGCCGACGCGGTCGGCCCGGGTACACACTCAAAGCAGGAGATAAAGCGTGGAAGCTAACGTCGTCGACCATTCCTCCATGTGGAGCCTGGTCAGCAATGCCAGCATCGTGGTGCAGTTGGTAATGTTGACTCTGGTGGCCGCATCGGTGACCTCATGGATCATGATCTTTCAGCGCAGCAATCTGCTGCGTGCCGGTCGACGCGCCCTGGAGAGCTTCGAAGAGCGCTTCTGGTCGGGTATCGATTTGTCCAAACTTTACCGTCAGGCCGGCAGCAACCCTGATCCGGATTCGGGCGTCGAGCAAATCTTTCGCGCCGGTTTCAAAGAGTTCTCCCGTCTGCGCCAGCAGCCAGGTGTCGACCCTGAAGCTGTGATGGAAGGTGTGGCCCGTGCCATGCGCGTTGCCATCTCGCGTGAAGAAGAAAAACTCGAGCAGAGCCTGCCGTTCCTCGCCACCGTTGGGTCGGTCAGCCCGTACATCGGTCTATTCGGTACCGTATGGGGCATCATGAACTCCTTCCGTGGTCTGGCCAGCGCCCAGCAAGCGACCCTGGCCACCGTGGCTCCGGGTATCGCTGAAGCACTGATCGCTACGGCGATCGGCCTGTTCGCGGCAATCCCTGCAGTAATCGCTTACAACCGTTTTGCTGCTCGCAGCGAAACCCTGCTGGGCCGTTACTACACCTTCGCCGATGAATTCCAGGCGATCCTGCACCGCAAAGTGCACACCAGCGAAGAATAAGCAGGTAATTTCCAATGGCTTTAATCGCTCGAGCTCGCAAAAAGCGCAAGCCGGTCGCCGAGATGAACGTGGTGCCTTACATCGACGTGATGCTGGTACTGCTGGTCATTTTCATGGTGACCGCGCCGATGCTCAATCAGGGCGTGAAAGTTGATCTGCCCAAGGTTTCCAGCGAAGCCTTGCCGCAGGACAACAACACTCAGGTCCTGACCATTTCGATCAAGGCTGACAAGACCTATTACTGGAACCTTGGCAGCGAAGTCGACACCGAGAAGCAACAGGACAGGGCTATGACCCTGCCGCAAATGACCGACGCGGTGACGAAAATCATTGCGGCCGGCAACGGTAACGGCAAGCGTACCCAGGTCTTTATCCGCGGCGACAAAACCGTCGACTATGGTTCCGTCATGGGCGCCATGGGCGGGTTGCAGAAAGCCGGGGTCGGTAATGTTGGTTTGATTACCGAGGCCCCCTGATGCAGCCACTGCGAGAGCCGTCTGCCTCGGAAAGCTACTTCTGGCCTAGTGTTCTGGCGATTGTCCTGCACGTGCTGGTATTCGGCATGCTGTTCGTCAGTTTCGCCTTTACACCAGAGTTGCCGCCGGCCAAGCCGATTGTCCAGGCGACCCTGTACCAGCTGAAATCGAAAAGTCAGGCAACCACCCAGACCAATCAGAAGATTGCGGGTGAGGCGAAGAAATCCGCCGAGATACATACCTAAGTCGAGCAGATTTTGTATATATAGTTCGAGATGTATGCTTTTAAAGATTCGTTTCATAATATAGTTGTTGGGGGTATAATTGCCGAGGAAGCCAAGAAGGCCGACGAGTCGAAAAAAGCGGACGAGGCAAAAAAGGCTGATGAAGCCAAAAAAGCCGATGACGCGAAGAAGACCGCCGAAGCCAAGAAGGCAGAAGAGAAACAATTGGCTGATATAGCCAAGAAGAAATCTGAAGAAGAAGCCAAGAAGGCTGCTGAAGAAGAGGCCAAGAAAGCGGCCGCTGAAGAAGCGAAGAAAAAGATCGTCGAAGACGCGAAGAAGAAAGCCGCCGAAGACGCCAAGAAGAAATCTGAAGCTGAGGAGGCGAAGAAGAAAGTCGCCGACGAAGCGAAGAAGAAAGCTGCTGCCGATGCTGCGAAGAAGAAATCGCAGGATGCGGCACGTAAATCTACCGAAGACAAAAAGGCTCAGGCCTTGGCAGATTTGCTTTCCGACACGCCGCAGCGTCAGCAGGCCTTGGCCGATGAGTTGGGTGACGAAGTCGCGGGCAGTTTCGATGACCTGATTCGTGCGCGGGCAGCGGAAGGCTGGGCTCGTCCACCTTCGGCACGTAAAGGCATGACGGTCGTGCTGCAAATCGGCATGTTGCCGGACGGTACGGTGACTTCGGTCAACGTGGCCAAATCCAGTGGCGATGGTCCGTTCGATGCTTCGGCAGTAGCGGCGGTCAAGAATATTGGACGTTTGACAGAAATGCAGGGAATGAAGCCGAGCGATTTCGCTCCGTATCGTTCATTCAAGATGACATTCACACCTGAGGATTTAGCCTTGTGAGAAACCTTCTTCGAGGAATGCTGGTCGTGATCTGCTGCATGGCAGGGATCGCGATGGCTGATGAAAAGAACATTCTGGTCACCAGCGGCAGCGATCGGGCTACTCCGATCGCGGTTGTACCGTTCGGTTTGCAGGGCGGCGCCGTTCTGCCGGACGACATGGCTGAAATCATTGGTAACGATTTGCGTAACTCGGGCTACTACTCGCCGATTCCAAAGCAAAACATGATCAGCCAGCCAAGCCAGGCGAGCGAAATCATCTTCCGTGACTGGAAGGCGGTAGGTGCTCAATACATGATGGTCGGCAGCATCGCACCAGCGGGCGGTCGCCTGCAGGTGCAATGGGCACTGTTCAACGTGGCCACCGAGCAGAAAGTGGCTGACGGCAGTGTTTCCGGTACCACCGAGCAGTTGCGCGACATGGCGCACTTCATCGCTGACCAGTCGTTCGAAAAACTCACCGGTATTCAAGGTGCGTTTTCGACCCGTTTGCTGTACGTGACGGCTGAACGCTTCTCCGAGAAGAACACCCGTTACACCCTGCAGCGTTCGGACTACGACGGTGCCCGCGCCGTGACTCTGTTGCAATCGCGCGAGCCGATCCTGTCGCCGCGTTTCGCACCGGATGGCAAGCGCATCGCCTACGTGTCGTTCGAGCAGAAGCGTCCGCGCATCTTCATGCAGAACATCGACACCGGTCGCCGTGAGCAGATCACCAACTTCGAAGGCCTGAACGGCGCTCCAGCCTGGTCGCCGAATGGTGATCGTCTGGCGTTCGTACTGTCGAAAGACGGTAACCCGGACATTTACGTGATGAACCTGGCTTCGCGTCAGATCAATCGTGTAACGGCGGGCCCTGGCATCAACACCGAACCGTACTGGGGCAAGGATGGTTCGACCATCTACTTCACGTCCGACCGTGGCGGCAAACCACAGATCTACAAAACCAGCGCCAGTGGCGGTGGTGCCGAGCGTGTGACGTTCGTAGGCAACTACAACGCCAACCCGAAACTTTCGGCTGATGAAAAGACCCTGGTGATGATCCATCGCCAGGATGGTTTCACCAATTTCAAGGTGGCAGCCCAGGATTTGCAGCGAGGTAGTGTAAAGATCCTCACTGATAGCACTCTGGACGAGTCGCCTACTGTTGCGCCCAACGGCACCATGGTAATCTACGCCACCCGCCAACAGGGCCGGGGAGTCTTGATGCTCGTGTCCATTAATGGACGCGTTAGGCTCCCGCTTCCTACCGCTCAAGGCGAAGTCAGAGAACCGTCCTGGTCCCCTTACCTGAAGTGAGCGGGCGCTACACGTTTTACTTAACACACTGGGGTTCATTAGGAGTTTCACGAAGGAAATGCTGAAGTTAGGTAAATTTGCTGCGCAGGCACTGGCCATCGCAGTAGCTGTCGGATGCTCGTCCAAAGGCGGCGACAACGCCGGTGAAGGCGCTCTAGATCCA
>NZ_JBIWAL010000022.1:0-1198 GCF_044760045.1 Pseudomonas sp. NPDC098747
GAATGCATGCGTGCCTTAGCTGAGTTCATTATGCGAGGCCGTATGCAGGCCACTCTCGTAGTGGCCGGATGTGCAACATTGCCGTTGTTGTATTGGTTGGGTGCTGCCGCCGGGAGCCTTGTGCTTCTGCGGCGCGGATTGAAAGACGCTCTTGGCGTTCTTTCACTGGGACTGCTGCCAGCGTTGATCTGGTGGTTGTATGCCGATGACCCACGGGCCCTTCTGGTGCTTTTGGGATCTTCGGGGCTTGCGTTGGTTTTACGCGCAAGTGAGTCCTGGGTTCGCACGCTGCTGGTCAGCGTAGCCGTTGGAGTGGTGTTTTCAGTGGTGCTCGGGGCTGCGTTTGCAGCCCAGATCGAGATGCTCGCGCAGGCCCTCATAAAGGTCATGCCAGCGCTTCTCGGTGAGACCTACAAGCAATTGTCGGTTGATGAGCAAGCGCGTTTCGCGTCCCTGATTGCGCCAGTCCTGACCGGACTGATTGCGGCGTTGTTGCAGATCGTCAGCGTGCTGAGCCTGATTGTCGGGCGTCATTGGCAGGCGTTGTTGTACAACCCGGGTGGTTTTGGTCGCGAGTTTCGCGCCATCCGGATCCCGCTGGGGCCGGCGATGTTACTGCTGGCGTTGATGCTTCTGGGCCCGAATCTCGGTGCACAGATGGCCATGTTGACGCCGTTGTGCAGTGTACCGCTGGTGTTCGCCGGACTTGCCTTGATTCATGGGCTGGTCGGGCAGAAGCGACTGGCCGGTTTCTGGCTGGTGGGGTTGTACGTCACGCTGTTGCTGTTCATGCAGCTGATCTATCCGTTGCTAGTGGTCTTGGCCATTGTCGACAGCCTGATTGATTTTCGCGGTCGTCACGTGTCGAAAGACACCGACAGCGCGAACGGTGAAGGTTAAAAGTTAGAGGATTTTCACATGCAACTGATCCTTCTGGAAAAAGTCACCAACCTGGGCAACCTGGGTGACAAAGTAAACGTTAAGGCCGGTTACGGTCGTAACTACCTGCTGCCTTACGGCAAGGCTACCGCAGCGACCCCAGCAAACATTGCTGCGTTCGAAGAGCGTCGCGCCGACCTGGAAAAGGCTGCCGCAGACCGTAAAGCATCGGCTGAAAGCCGTGCTGCCCAACTGGCCGAGCTGGAAGTGACTATCACTGCCACCGCTGGCGACGAAGGCAAGCTGTTCGGTTCGATCG
>NZ_JBIWAL010000022.1:1208-23266 GCF_044760045.1 Pseudomonas sp. NPDC098747
ACATCGCTGACGCACTGACCTCCTCCGGCGTTGAAGTGCAGAAGAGCGAAGTTCGTCTGCCGAACGGCACCATCCGCAACGTAGGCGAATTCGACGTAGCCGTGCACCTGCACGCCGAAGTTGAAGCCACCGTACGCGTTGTAGTGGTAGCAGCTTAAGCAACACCTGATCGGCTGGCGGCTTGTCCATCAGACGGTTAACATCGGGCACGATCCTGTTTACAGGTCGTGCCCTTTGTCTTTCTGCAATCCCTGCTTTCACTAAACAACTCAAGTGGCCATGAACGATATCTCCGCTCCCGAGCAATACGATCTGCAAACCGCCGCCCTGAAGGTGCCGCCGCATTCCATCGAAGCCGAACAGGCTGTACTCGGTGGTCTGATGCTGGACAACAACGCCTGGGAACGCGTGCTCGATCAAGTCTCCGACGGCGATTTCTATCGACATGACCACCGCCTGATCTTCCGTGCAATCGCCAAACTGGCCGATCAGAACTCCCCGATTGACGTCGTGACCCTTGCCGAACAACTGGACAAGGAAGGTCAGACGTCTCAGGTTGGCGGTCTCGGTTACCTCGGCGAACTGGCAAAAAACACGCCGTCCGTCGCCAACATCAAGGCGTATGCGCAGATTGTTCGTCAGCGCGCGACGTTGCGCCAACTGATCGGCATCAGCACCGAGATCGCTGACAGCGCTTTCAACCCCGAAGGCCGCACCGCAGAGGAAATCCTCGACGAGGCCGAGCGCCAGATCTTCGCGATTGCCGAGGCCCGGCCTAAAACTGGCGGCCCGGTGGGTGTGAACGAGTTGCTGACCAAGGCCATCGACCGTATCGACACGCTGTTCAACACCGACAATGCGATCACTGGCCTGTCCACCGGTTACACCGACCTTGATGAGAAGACCAGCGGCCTACAGCCATCTGACTTGATCATCGTCGCGGGCCGTCCGTCGATGGGTAAAACCACCTTCGCGATGAACCTGGTGGAAAACGCCGTACTGCGCAGCGACAAGGCCGTTCTGGTGTACTCCCTCGAGATGCCAGGCGAATCGCTGATCATGCGTATGCTCTCGTCCCTCGGCCGGATCGACCAGACCAAGGTGCGCTCCGGCCAGTTGGAAGATGACGACTGGCCGCGCCTGACCTCGGCGGTCAACCTGCTCAATGATCGCAAGCTGTTCATCGACGACACCGCCGGTATCAGCCCCTCAGAGATGCGTGCGCGTACCCGGCGTCTGGCGCGTGAGCACGGTGACATCGGCCTGATCATGATCGACTACCTGCAACTGATGCAGATTCCAGGTTCGGGGGGCGACAACCGGACGAACGAGATTTCCGAAATCTCGCGATCCTTGAAAGCCCTGGCCAAGGAATTCAATTGCCCGGTGGTGGCGCTGTCCCAGCTCAACCGCTCCCTGGAGCAACGACCGAACAAACGCCCGATCAACTCCGACCTCCGGGAATCCGGAGCGATCGAGCAGGATGCCGACGTCATCATGTTCGTGTACCGGGACGAGGTGTATCACCCGGAAACCGAGCACAAAGGCATTGCCGAAATCATCATCGGCAAGCAGCGGAACGGCCCGATCGGCTTTATCCGCCTGGCGTTTATCGGTAAATACACGCGCTTTGAGAACCTTGCTCCGGGCAGCTACAACTTCGACGACGACGAGTAACGGCTGGCCGAACAATGTTCGGCCAGCCGTTACTTCAGCCAGTCAGACGCTGGCGTCGGTCGCCTCTTCGCCGGTGCCTCTGGCCGCATACTCGGCCAGCTCCTGGCGGGTCAGTGTTTCGATCAGGGCAGCCTCCTCAACTATCCACGACGCTTGCAGCGAACTGGATTGTGTCTGGTAATCAGCTAGCGCCAGTTGGTTGCTCGCATGGAGATCGTCGAGCGCCGACTGCTGCTCCTGAATGGGTTGTCGCTGCTTGACGAAATCGTCCTGATATTTGCTCGTGATGAACTTCTGCCAAAACTCCCTCGACACCAGTTCCTGAAGCTCTTCAGGGGAATCATCCAGCGCAACGACCCTGTTGTACGCGGCCTCCACTTGCTCTGGCTGCACCTCGATCAGACGACTGAACCCCATACTTTCCGGTTGTCCCGGCAGTTGCAGTCGGTCTCGCAGGGCATGGCGATAGTACAGCCGGATTTCTACTTCCTCCGGTACGTGTGGTAGTGAAAGCCGCGCTGCATCTTGAGGTGTCCTCTCTGCGGCGATTGTTGCTTCACGCCGGGCGATGTCGGCGGAAGCGATCTTGTCGACCTCGTGCAATCGGAACAGCGCTCTGGACAGGGCTGTGAGTTGCGGGCCCTGTGCCTTGTCGCCTGCCTTGGCTAGTGCGTGGTGCATCATCGCTCTGGTTTCGAGATTGGCAAATGTGAATGCCGCACGATCACAGCAGGTGGCCTCTCCTGCGCGATCAAAGACTTCCTTGCGCAGGTTTTCGGATGGCTCGGTGTTTTCGGTAATGCTGTCGATCAGCTTCCAGACCCGCTGTTGCTGGTTTTGGCGACCTGCGGAATCGAGCAGCAGGCGATCAAGGGTATCGAACAAACCGCCAGAGGCTTGCTGCTCATGCAACGTCTGCCATTGGGCTTTCCTCGTTGCCACCTGCGCTTCAGACATCCCAACTGTCCAGCGAGCCAACGAATCCTCCATCGTTGTGCTGACTACTAAAGGCCTACGCACGTGACCGCGCGCGGTGTCGATCAGATTGGTTGGTCCGTGCAAAGGCGTCTCTGCCTGGTTCAGGCGAGTACTGTAAAGAGTGAGGCGAGCCAGGGTTGCCTCAGAAAGCGGGTTGTTGAGGATGTTGGTCACATTGTTGATGCGGGCTGTATGCGCAAGTCGTTCGTCCGTGGGGGCGATAACCGCATCAGGAATGTCTGCGATTTGATTGTTGCTCAGATTGAAAGTGTCCAGTAATGGCTGCTCGGCGATGCCGGTCGGAAAGGTATCGATGCCCGTACCGGAAAGATTGAGCGAGCGCAGATCAGTCATCCGGCCGAAATCCGGAACGATCCCCAGCCGTGGATTCCCATGCAGCCACAACGCGCGCAGTGTCGTGCGTCCCGACAGCACGCGGGCAGTTTCCACTGTCAGGGAAATCTGATTTTCCTGCAGAAACAGGCGCGTCAGTCCGGTCATCTCTCCGATGGCTGGCGGCAGTTCGCGTAGTTGATTGTACGAAAGCTCAAGCCAGCGCAAATGGCGGAAGCGAGTCAAGAATCCTTCCGGGGATGTACTCAACGCCATATTGCTCAGTCTGAGAGAACCGACATGGCTGAAGTCCGCATCAAGGTCCGGCAAGCTTGGCAGTCGCAAACCGCTGAGGTCCAGCTCAAGCCCGATCGGCGTCTGGTCATTGGCCAGCTTCTGCGGAGTCAGCCGTCTCCAGCAGTTGATGATCCTGATGCTGGCCTTTAAACGTTCAGAACGGTGTTGGGCGTTGGCTGCCAGGCGACGCGCGGGAGTGTACTGTGTGACGCTGCCTCCTCCGGAAAATTCCCAGTCTTCGAGCTGCCTTTTGAGCCCGCGGTATTCTTGCTCCAGACGAGTGACCTGCAATGCAGCATCCTCATCCCCGAGGCTCCAGAGGTATTCCCGGCAGTGCTTGATGTTCTTGTCCGGATACAGGTTGTGATAACGCTGGGCCGGGGAGTTTTCGCTGTCAAATATGGTGCCAAGGTCTGCGGTCAGGAGTTCGGGATCAACCTCGTTCACACGACGCCAGTAATCGTCAAATTTGCGCCAGTAATCGGGAGGGAAGTCGTTGCCCTCCATGCTGATTACTCTATTGACCTGGGTAACGGTCAACAGCTGTTCAGGCGACGGGTCGAGGTGCGCTTGGGGCACTTCCTTCAACTGGTTATTGCGCAAATCAACGCGTCTGAGCGCGGTTTTGTCTTGCAGTCCAGCCGGCCAATGGGTGATTCCTGTCTCGTATAAGCTGAGCGATACCAACCCTGACATAGCGCTGAAATCAGGGGCGATATGCAGTGGATTGGTTGACAGGTTAATGACCGACAGCGAGGTCAGGCCACTGATTGTCGCCGCCGCTTGCTCATCCAGGACCAGCTTGTTTGAACTTAGATTCAAGTGGGTCAGGGCGCGCATTTCTCCTATTCCGGCGGGAAGCCTCTTGAGATCGCACCCCGTTATGGCCAGTTTTTCAAGTTTGGCGAAGTTAGAGAGGAACTGGTCGGCTGCTACTGACCAGTTAATGTCTTGCAGACTCAGAGCTCGAATATGGCTGAAATCCGCGTTCAGCGCCGGGAGGGGGCCCTGTCCGTGCGGCATCTCCAGCGTGTCCCCGGATTCGCGCAGCCAGCAGGTCTTGAGTGTGCTGGCGACCCGTTCTGCCCAGCGCTTCGTCCATACGCCGATCGAAGAGGATTTCTGGATGTAATCCTCCAAATCCGCCTGCATCAGGTCAAATTCCTGCACCCGTTCGACGAGCCCCTTTTGCGCCGCCTCGTCCAGTGACATCAAGTAGGCCCTTGCGGCCTGCGGATCCTTTTCGGGGTACATTCGCCTCACCATGGCGACCTCAGGTATGTCGCCATTGAGCCGAAACGCAGCAAGGTTGGCGGGGGGGGCAAGTTCCGGATGGTCGGTACTGACCCGCTGCCAGAACGCTTCCAGGGACTTCCAGTAGTCCGCTGCAAACAGGTTGCCCTCTATCCGTGTAACGCCGTTGATCCGTGCGCGAGCCTGCAATTGATCCGCCGGCGGGTTGAGGATCGTCTCTGGCACTTCGCTCAGTTTATTCTGGCGCAGATCGAGTAATTCCAGGCCCGCCTGTTGCTGCAGGCCACTGGGCCATAGATCAATACCGGTATTGCTCAGATTCACGGTTTTCAGATCGTCCATGGCGCTGAAATCCGGGGTTGTCCCAAGTGGGTTGTCCGACAGATCGAGATGCTCAAGTCGATCCAGCCTGGCAAGACTTGCGGCAGATTGCGGGTCGAGCTGGAGGCGACTGGATTGCAGATTTAACGTGGTCAGATCGTGCAGGGATCCGATTGCGTCGGGTAGTTTTTCCAGGGTGGAGCGTTTAACCGTCAAGCCTCGCAGGCCGGAAAAGCTGGCGAGGAAGGTATCGGCCGCGTCCGACCAGGTGACCGAATCGAGCTCAAGTACGTTGACATGCCCGAAATCGGCCTTCAGCGGTGGCAGGGATAATACTCCGGCTACGGCCGCGAGTTTTAGCGTCGGGCCGCTTTCCTGTCGCCAGCAGCGCTTGATTTCCATAATGGTGGAAGTAATCCATTCTTGTCCGGCGCTTTGGCTGTCTGGCTGTGTGTTGTCGAGAGACCAGACTGCCAGAGTCTTCTTCAGATTTTTGTAGTCGGTTTCCCGGCGAGCCAGACCGTTTTGCACATCGGCGCCCAGCGAAGTGATCAAGGCACTGACCTGTTGCTCGGTAAAGGCAGGATAAAGCTTGCGCACGCGGGAGGGCGGGCTTTTCAGGCGGTTGAGCGTCGCTCTGAAGCGGTCTGCCAGCGTGCCCTGTTGGGCATCCGCCGACCGGTGCATGCCCCCGGCGCCGGGAATAGTGACGCCCATCCAGCCATCCACGGCGTCGAACACCACGGGTTCCGATTGTCCCGCACGCGTGGCGACATAGCGGTTGTTGTTATCGCCGGCGACGGCGTCCTGCGCACGGACGATGCGCATCACTGGCGTAAGTGGCGTCGAAGCGTCAAGGTCGTGCAGGGCTTGATAGGCGTGGTTGTCTATGACCACGTAAAGCTTGCCGTCGTGCCTGTGCAATCCATCGGGGCCGGGCTCTGCGTCGGCGAAATCCAGAGCAGTCCGAAACCCCAGCAAGCGGTTTTCGCTCAGGATAAAAGTGATCGGCGAATCATCCAGCGGCTGCCAGAGCTTGCTGGTTTGATCACGTATCAGCACCGGGCCTGAAGGTTGCAACTCGCTCGCCAGTCTGGCGCGGTGCAGGCCGGTAGCGGCGTCCGTCGCGATCGCGACAATGCCAATATCGGCAACTTCAACGAAGCGGCGTCCCTTGATTGTAAGGAAACCCTCTGCATCAGCCTTTGGCAGGTTTACTGCGGTGCTGACCCGGTAATCGATGAGCGGACGTGGCGCAGGCGGAGTAAGGCTCGTGGAGGCAATGCCTGACGGGATGGGCGCAACGACGACTGGAGTGATCGCATCAAGGTCGGGCGAATCCGATGTGCTTGCCGAGTCCCGCGAGTCTGTTCGCCTTCTGAAGAGCAGCGTATCGAGGTCGGGATGAGGCGGGTTAACGGGCTGGCGAAGGCGAGAATCGTCAGGTTGCACCGGTCGAGTGTGGACATCGACTGTTACGGTAGTATTTACAGGCTTTTTTACAG
The DNA here is from genome assembly GCF_044760045.1 of Pseudomonas sp. NPDC098747. NCBI lineage: Bacteria > Pseudomonadati > Pseudomonadota > Gammaproteobacteria > Pseudomonadales > Pseudomonadaceae > Pseudomonas > Pseudomonas sp. NPDC098747. The sequence continues at coordinate 7,574 of NZ_JBIWAL010000022.1, forward strand.
GCATGAAGCATTCATCCTTGAAATTGCCGCGTAGCGTTGGCAAAAGCTGGCTGGGCGGCAGTCGGCATTATTGCCGGGGTGTTTTTTACGATCCGGTTAAGCATTCGCTTGCGGTCAGCGAGCAAGTTCAAAGATTTTTCGCGCTGTTTTTCCGTCAAACGTCTCACGCCAGATGCCGATATGCGGACGCCCGGCCTCGGCATCCCGACGCTGGGATTCAATGCCCAGTCGACTTTGCTCGAGTGTTTTCAGATGGCCGCCCTTGTTCTGAAAGCTCAGTACAGGACTGGTCTGGTTGTCATAGTGAAAATGTGCTTCCCACAACGGCGTCTGGCTGGAGCGATCCTTGATCGAGTAAACGTCCAGAAATGACTTTGTCCGGCCTTTGCCCAGTGGCTTGCGATCAACGGTTTTGGTCACAGTGAGCTCTGCGTGATCGAGCAAATAATTCAGGCGCAGGATGTCCAGTACGTTTCTGTTCTTGTACATCCGGACCTGGACTTTCTGCCCTTCGCTGACAAGTGAATCGACAGCCGTGTGCAAGCGTGTGATCAGACCGGTAATGACCGGATCTTCGGTAGCGCCCTGGTGATTCTCCAGCGCTGCCGCCTGATTGCTGTAGCGCTCGGATTCCTTGCCCAGAAACCTGATGATTTCTCCGGGGTATTCATTGCGGGTCTCTTGCGCCCTTGCCTCGGCAAGGTGGATTTCAACTTTATCCAGTAAGCGGTTGGCCTCGCGGATCAGTTCCGGTCTTGGTGTGTGTGCGATCGGGGGGCGAACAGGCTGCCACTCGCCTTGTTTTTTTTCGTAGCGCTGGGGCGGTAAATCCGGCCTGAAGAGGTCGGGAACATTGATAGTTACATTGCCGTCCGGTGCCGTTTGCGTTTCCCCGACCAGCACCCTGTAGGTGCCGTGCTGGCGGGTGCGGAACATTTTTCTGGGCGGTGCTGGCGGCGCATTGACGGGCTGCGGCGGAACAAAGTCGAAGTCGATATCCTGATCGAGATTCGGCAGCTCGGTGTTGCGGCTTTGCGAGTCAAATATGTCGCTCAGCCGGTTTTCGATTCTCTGCTCGAATGGATCGATCAGAGCAATGATTTCCCTGATGTAGCCAGCTTTGTCAGGGCTGCTGGAAGTCAACCGCGATTCAACGTGCAGCTTGTCGCCCTTGAGGCGATCAAGGGCGTAGATCAGCGCAACCGGATGCTCTCCTTCGGGAATGCTGCCGATCTCCGCTGTCAGCAACTTGACCGCCAGTAGCGACTGGATACCAATATCTGGCGGGTTGTCGGGGTTATCCGAAAGCAGGTGCAGATAGATTGCCAGCTTGTTGTAGTTGATCTGATCGCGGCCGGGCACTTTGCTGTTGTGCTCCAGGATTTCATCGGCAGATCCTGGAGAGGCCTTCAATATCTGCTCAACCACGACCTGCCGGTCACCCAGCAACTTGAGCTTTTTATCCAGGTGGGTGAGGGATTTCTTGAAGTTGTCGACAGTTGCCGCTGCAATTGAGGGTCTGACCCGCAAGTCCATCACCCCCATGAGCCGGTTGAGGAACTGCACCCTCTCTAGCTGGAACACGTGCAGTTCTTGCTTGTACAACCCTCCGGCCTTCAAGTGAACCAGCCATTCCTTGTTATCAATGCATGACTTCACGAATTCGGTCTGCATTCTGATGTGCTTGAGCAGGTGCACTTCCAGCGCGATCAAGGCGCGAGTTTTTCCATCACCTGCCTCAGGCAATCGCCGTGCCTCTGCCCAGAGTTCATCGTACTTTTTTGCTGAAGCCGAAACGCGCTCGTACGCCGCCTGAATGGGCTCATACCTTTGCAACAGCACGTCTCTGGTGAACTGAGCTCGCGGATTGCGCCGCATGCCGCCCTTCAGACCCACAGTGGTAGCAACCCATGTGTTGGTGACGTCGCGAGTGATGGCCAGGCTCTCGCCGATCCGGCTGGCGTGATAGATGTTCGCGCTGTCGGCTGCCACCGGATCCGAGGCGTTGACGATGCGCCAGACCGCCTGCTGTGGTGTAGAGGCATCGAGATCTTGCAACGCCTGATACGCGCGCTGGTCGATGACCACATAAAGTTTGCCAGCATGTCGAATCAGGCCCTCGCTGCCGGCCTCGACAGTGCTGAAGTCCAGATCGACGCGGAAAGCTTGCAGCCGTGCGTCAGTCAAGGGAACGCTGATTGAGTCGGCGTCCTGGTGCGGGTACCAGAGCCTGCTTTCGGGATCCCTCATGAGCAGCGGACCGGAAGCGATCAGCTCGCTCACCAGTCTGGCCCGATACAGACCGGTGTCCGTGTCCATCGCGACGTACACGACGCTACCGTCATGCAAGTCGACGTAGCGGCGCCCCTTGTGCACCCTGAAACCTTCAGCATCCGCTTCAGGCAGCGAGGTCGTCGCGTTGATCCGGTATCGCTCCAGTGAAAACCCGGCTGATGCCTGAGGCGGCGCGAGTGACGTAGTAGTGATATCGATGTTGTTGACTGTCAGTGCTGGCGCCGGGTGTATCGCGTCAAGGTCGACGGCGTCCGGAGTCAAGTCCGGCCTTGTCGGTCTTACACCCAGGTGCGCAATCGAAGCTTCAACTTCGACAGGGGGGGAGATGCTTCCATCCCCTTGTTGAGGGGCGCGCGTGTGTACATCGACCGAGACGGTGATGCGGTTTATTGGTTTCAATCCCATGTGTTACTCATCCTTGAGCAGTTGTTGAGCAACCCCGTCATGCAGGGCTGATGCATAGCTGATTGATAGCGTTTTTATCCGCTGTTGATCCTCGCAGCCTAAGTTCGCCGGGAAGGCTGCCCGTCGGTCACCGGACTCAACAGGCTTCGAGGATTGGACAGGGTGAAACCGGCGGCCCGCAGACGTGCAAGGTAGAGCTTCAATTTTTCGAGAGTGGCTTGAGAAAGCGGATTGCCCAGCATGAATACTTTGTCGCTCAGGTGCCCTGACTGCATCAGCCTTTCCTGAGGGGGCGCGACAATCGAGTCAGGAATCTCGGTAATCCAGTTGGACCGTAGATCGACGAGTTCCAGAAACTGCAAATCGTTCACACCGCTCGGCCATTGCGAAAGGCCCGTACGGGCCAATGCCAGTTTTCGCATACGCTGCAACCGTCTGAAGTCGGGCTGGTCTCTGATGGTGTTGTCATTCAAAACCAGCACCTGAAGGGTCTCTGGCAGCGGCGCGCTGAAGCGGTCTATTGTGATCCGGTTGCCCTCAAGATTCAGGTGGCTCAAACGGGGCATATCACGCAGATCGTAGGGCATGTCCATCAGTCGATTTTTCGACAGATCCAGGCTGAAGATATGCTTGAAAGGCCTGAGATGCGTAGCAAGAATCAATTTATTGTTCTTTAAATCAAGGGAGGTGACATGGCTGAAGTCGATGCCCTCCAGAGAGGGCAGGTTGGTCAGGTCCAGGCCGCTCAGATTGAGTCTTTCACCCACGTGCGACCCGTCTGCGGCCAGATGCAGAACGGCTTTCTTTCTCCAGCAATCGATAATTCGTTCGCGGGCGATAGCTTGGTTTCCGTGCTGCCAGAACGATAACTGGTACCGCAGAGAGTGAAATTCGTGCTCGTACCGAGCCAGGCGGCCCGGCACATCCGGCCCCAGATTCTGCAGGATCGCGTGTACCTGGGCCTCATCGAAGGAGGGGAACAAATCTCGCACCCGCCGTGTTGGAGAGAGCAGCGCGCGTGCCAGTTGGCTATGGGGGCCTGGACTGAACAGCGATCCACTGGCCTGGGCTCTGCGCATGCCACCAGCGCCAGGTACATCGGCTTCGACCCAGCCGTGTTGCGGATCGAATACAACCGTCTCCGAACGACCCGGGCGGGTGCCCACATAGACATTGTTGGCGTCACGGGCCACGGCATCTTCAGCGCGGACGATGCGCAATACCGGGGTCGTTGGCGTAGAAGCATCAAGGTCATTCAGGACCTGATAGGCGTGGTCGCGGATCACCGCGTAGAGCTTGCCGTCAAAACGGTGCAGGCCGTCGCTCCCGGGTTCGACGCCGGTGAAATCGATGTCGCTGCGAAAGGTTTCCATTCGGGTGTCGCTCAGGGTATGCGGCAGCGGTTCGACATCGCTCTGTTCGCGCCAGAATCTGCCGTCGGGATCGGGTTGCAATACCGGCCCGGAAGGATCTCGTTCGCTTGAGCGCTTGGCCCGATAAAACCCGGTCTCGGCGTCCATCGCGATCTGCACGATCTGGTTATCGGGCAGGGTGACGTACTTGCGCCCCCTGATGATTCGCGCGCCTTGGGTATCGGTGCCGTCCCATCCCGGCGGGGGGGCGATCCAGTAATCTTGCAGCGCACGGTGCACGGGGAGCTCCGGCGAGTCGACGGCCGTTGGTATCGCGCTGACGTTGACGGTGGTGGCGGGCGTGATTGCATCGAGGTCGACGTCGGCAGGGTGCGTTGTCGCGAACCGGTTTGCTGTGCCCGCAGAGTGAATACCGGGGACATCAACCCGCTGGGGGCCGTCAGCTCCCGAGGTGCCAGTCTTCGGTGGCCTTGTCGTGCTGGCGCCATTGGCGCCCTTGCTGGTCTTGCCGATCATGAATACTCATCCTTGAGTGGTTGTCATGTTCACCCCGCAATATGCAAGGCTTGAAATTCTTGATGCGTTGCCGGTTTGCGCGCCTGCGCGGTTGCTGGGACATTGCGCTACCGGCCCTGCGCAACAATGAAGAGAATCCGACCACGGTCGTCGGAATTGGTTATTTTTTGTGCTATATTCCGCGCCCGCGATTTTTCATCTCAACACCGGTCGTCCGACATGCAAGCAGCCAAGCCGTTATTTGACTATCCAAAATATTGGGCCGAATGTTTCGGGCCAGCGCCGTTCCTGCCGATGAGCAGGGAGGAGATGGATCAGCTTGGCTGGGATTCGTGCGACATCATCATTGTTACCGGAGATGCCTACGTCGATCATCCGTCGTTTGGCATGGCGATCATTGGCCGGCTGCTGGAGTCGCAAGGCTTCCGCGTCGGGATCATTGCCCAGCCAAACTGGCAGTCCAAAGACGACTTCATGAAGCTCGGCGAGCCGAACCTGTTCTTCGGCGTCGCGGCCGGCAACATGGACTCGATGATCAATCGTTACACCGCCGACAAGAAAATCCGTTCCGATGACGCCTATACCCCGGGCGGCATGGCCGGCAAGCGTCCGGATCGCGCCAGCCTGGTCTACAGCCAGCGCTGCAAGGAAGCCTACAAAAACGTGCCGATCGTGCTCGGCGGCATCGAAGCTTCGCTGCGCCGCATCGCGCACTACGACTACTGGCAGGATCGCGTACGCAACTCGATCCTGATCGACGCCTGCGCCGACATCCTCCTGTACGGCAACGCCGAACGAGCGATTGTCGAAGTCGCCCAGCGTTTGTCCTACGGTCACAAGATCGAAGACATCACCGATGTGCGCGGCACCGCGTTCATCCGTCGTGACACGCCAGCGGGCTGGTACGAAGTCGATTCCACGCGCATTGACCGTCCGGGCAAGGTCGACAAGATCATCAACCCGTACGTCAACACCCAAGACACCCAGGCCTGCGCCATCGAGCAGGAGAAGGGGCCGGTTGATGATCCGGAAGAAGCCAAGGTCGTGCAGATTCTGGCCAGCCCACGGATGACCCGCGACAAGACCGTGATTCGCCTGCCGTCCATGGAAAAGGTGCGTGCCGACGCGGTTCTTTACGCTCACGCCAACCGCGTGCTGCACCTGGAAACCAACCCGGGCAACGCCCGTGCGCTGGTGCAGAAGCATGGCGAAGTCGACGTCTGGTTTAACCCGCCGCCGATTCCGATGACCACTGAAGAAATGGACTACGTGTTCGGCATGCCTTACGCACGTGTCCCGCATCCTGCGTACGGCAAGGAAAAAATCCCGGCCTACGACATGATCCGTTTCTCGGTGAACATCATGCGCGGCTGCTTTGGCGGCTGCACCTTCTGCTCGATCACCGAGCACGAAGGCCGGATCATCCAGAACCGTTCCGAAGAATCGATCATTCGCGAGATCGAAGAGATCCGCGACAAGGTGCCAGGCTTCACCGGCGTCATCTCCGACCTCGGCGGCCCGACCGCGAACATGTACCGCATCGCCTGCAAGACGCCGGAAATCGAATCCGCGTGCCGCAAGCCGTCCTGCGTGTTCCCGGGGATCTGCCCGAACCTGAACACCGACCACTCGTCGCTGATTCAGCTGTATCGCAGCGCCCGTGCCTTGCCGGGTGTGAAGAAGATCCTGATTGCCTCCGGCCTGCGTTACGACCTCGCGGTCGAGTCGCCGGAGTACGTCAAAGAGCTGGTGACCCACCACGTCGGTGGTTACCTGAAGATCGCCCCGGAACACACCGAGGAAGGTCCGCTCAACCAGATGATGAAACCGGGCATTGGCAGCTATGACAAGTTCAAGCGCATGTTCGAGAAGTACACCAAGGAAGCCGGGAAAGAGCAGTACCTGATTCCGTACTTCATCGCCGCGCACCCGGGCACCACCGACGAAGACATGATGAACCTGGCCCTGTGGCTCAAGGGCAATGGCTTCCGCGCCGACCAGGTGCAGGCGTTCTACCCGTCGCCGATGGCCACCGCCACCGCGATGTACCACTCGGGCAAGAACCCGCTGCGCAAGGTCAGCTACAAGAGTGACAGCGTGACCATCGTCAAGAGCGAAGAGCAGCGTCGTCTGCACAAGGCGTTCTTGCGTTATCACGATCCGAAAGGCTGGCCGATGCTGCGTGAAGCGCTGCAACGCATGGGCCGTAGCGATCTGATCGGGCCGGGCAAGGATCAATTGATTCCGTTGCATCAGCCTTCCACCGATACCTACCAGAGCGCGCGTCGCAAAAACTCGACGCCGGCTGGCAGCCATAAAGTGGCGAAGGAAGGCAAAGAGAAGACCACCAAGATTCTCACCCAGCACACCGGCCTGCCGCCGCGTGCCAGTGATGGCGGTAATCCGTGGGACAAGCGTGAACAGGCCAAGGCTGCGGCGTTCGCCCGCAACCAGCAGGCCGCCAAGGACCGCAAGGACGCGGCCAAGGGCAAAGGACCGAAGCCGACGCGCAAACCGGTTGTGCCACGCTAAACAGAACGCCAACCTTCGGGTTGGCGTTTTGCATTTCAGGATTTGGATTTGTTTTGTCAGGGATATCTTTTCCCCCTCACCCCAGCCCTCCCGAAACGTCGGACCGCCCCCAAGGGGGCGAGGGGGAAGGGAGCCGATCTTCATGCGGTTCAAAATCTGAGTTCGACTCGGTCTTTCAAGTCGGTGCATCTTGAATAAACAACGCGGTCAGTCCCCTCTCCCTCCGGGAGAGGGCTAGGGTGAGGGGCTCTTCGCAACATTTACGTGCGTTGAGCCCAAACCATTTCCCCGCATCGCCCGATTTTGGTGCTGTACTGCCCTGAGCATTCCGCAAAAGCGCCCAAGCCTGTGCATGGCATAAGTCTTGCGCGCTTTCGAATACGCTTAGGCTCGCAGGAGGCACGCCGTGTCGATTCATGTCGCATTGCATCACGTCACGCATTACCGCTACGACCGCGCTGTCGAACTCGGCCCGCAGATCGTTCGCCTGCGCCCGGCTGCCCATAGCCGCACGCGGATTCTCTCGTATGCGCTGAAAATTTCGCCCGACAATCACTTCATCAACTGGCAGCAGGACCCGCAGGGCAATTACCTCGCCCGGCTGGTGTTCCCGGAGAAAACCGACGAACTGCGCATTGAAGTCGATCTGCTGGCGGAGATGGCGGTGTTCAACCCATTCGACTTCTTCCTCGAACCCTACGCCGAGAAAATCCCCTTCGCTTACGCCGCCGATGAGCGCAAAGAGCTGGCGCCGTACCTCGAAACCCTGCCGCTGACACCGGCATTCAAAGCCTATCTGGACGGCATTGACCGTACGCCACTGCCCGCTGTGGATTTTCTGGTGGCGATCAACCAGCGTCTGAGCGAAGACATCAATTACCTGATTCGCATGGAGCCGGGCGTGCAAACCCCGGAGCACACCCTCGAACACGCCTCTGGATCGTGCCGCGACTCGGCGTGGTTGCTGGTGCAATTGCTGCGTAACCTCGGACTGGCGGCGCGGTTTGTCTCCGGTTACCTGATTCAACTGACCGCCGACGTGAAAAGCCTCGACGGTCCATCCGGCACCGAGGTGGACTTCACCGACCTGCATGCCTGGTGCGAAGTGTATTTGCCGGGTGCTGGCTGGATCGGCCTCGACGCCACCTCAGGGCTGTTCGCCGGTGAAGGGCATATCCCGTTGGCTTGTAGTCCCGATCCGTCCTCGGCAGCGCCGATCAGCGGCATGGTCGAGCCTTGCGAAACGCAGTTCAGCCATGAAATGTCCGTGGAACGGATTTGGGAGGCGCCACGGGTCACCAAGCCTTACACCGATGAGCAGTGGCTGGCGATTCAGGCGCTGGGCCGGCAGATCGACGCTGACCTGCTGGAGGGCGACGTACGCCTGACCATGGGCGGCGAACCGACCTTCGTCTCCATCGACGACCCCGACGGCGCAGAATGGAACACCGCAGCCCTCGGCGAGGACAAGCGTCGGCTCTCCGCCGAACTGTTCCAACGTATGCGCAAACATTACGCGCCGCAGGGTCTGGTGCATTTCGGCCAGGGCAAGTGGTATCCCGGCGAACAACTGCCGCGCTGGTCGCTCAATTGCTATTGGCGCCGCGACGGCGTGCCGATCTGGCACAACAACGCGCTGATCGCTGATGAGCAGCAAGACTATGGCGCCGATGGCGAACTGGCCGGACGCTTTCTGGCGAGTGTCGCCGAACGCCTGAAACTGCCTGCTCGGTTTGTGTTCCCAGCCTACGAGGACAACTTCTATTACCTCTGGCGTGAAGGGACTTTGCCGAGCAACGTCAGCGCCGAAGATTCGCGTCTGGAAGAACCGCTGGAGCGTGCGCGGCTGCGCAAAGTCTTCAGTCAGGGACTCGATAAAGTGATCGGCCAGGTGCTGCCGCTGGCGCGTACCGCCAAGGGCGATCAATGGCAGAGCGGGCGCTGGTATCTGCGCGACGAGCATTGCCGTCTGGTGCCGGGTGACTCGCCGCTGGGTTATCGTTTGCCGTTGGGCGCGCAGCCTTGGGTGAAAGCGGCCGAGTATCCGTTTATCCATCCACAGGACCCGAACCAGGACTTCCTGGAGCTACCGCAGACCGCGCAACTCAACAGTCACGGCGAGCCAGCCACGGCAGACGAACGCCAACCGAAAGTCGACGAATCCGCCGACTGGCTGACCCGCACTGCATTCTGCGCTGAAGCCCGTGAGGGCCGTTTGTACCTGTTCATGCCGCCGCTGGAGCGGGTCGAGGATTATCTGGAGTTGGTGGCCGCCATCGAAGCCACCGCCGAAGAGCTGCACTGCCCGGTGCTGCTGGAAGGCTACGAACCGCCTAGCGATCCGCGTCTGAGCAACTTCCGTATTACCCCGGACCCCGGCGTGATCGAGGTCAACGTGCAGCCGTCCGCCACTTGGGACGAGTTGGTCGAGCGCACCGAGTTTCTCTATGAAGAGGCCCGCCAAACCCGACTGACCACCGAGAAATTCATGATCGACGGGCGCCATACCGGCACGGGCGGCGGCAACCACTTCGTCCTCGGTGGAGCGACGCCGGCGGACTCACCGTTTTTGCGCCGCCCGGATCTGCTGCGCAGCCTGATCAGTTACTGGCACAACCATCCGTCGCTGTCCTATCTGTTTTCCGGATTGTTCATCGGCCCGACCTCTCAGGCGCCGCGAGTCGATGAGGCGCGTAACGACGCCTTGTATGAACTGGAAATCGCCTTCGCGCAGATGCCGGAACCGGGCGAAGATTGCGCGCCGTGGCTGGTCGATCGACTGCTGCGCAACTTGCTGATCGACGTCACCGGCAACACCCATCGCGCAGAATTCTGCATCGACAAACTCTATTCACCGGACGGCGCCACCGGTCGCCTCGGCTTGCTGGAGCTGCGCGCCTTTGAAATGCCGCCACACGCGCGCATGAGCCTGGCCCAGCAATTGTTGCTGCGGGCGCTGGTCGCGCGGTTCTGGCGCGAGCCTTATGCGCCGCCGAAACTGGCGCGCTGGGGCACGGAGCTGCACGATCGTTTCCTGCTTCCGCACTTCATCGAACAGGATTTCGCCGACGTCATCGTTGAACTCAACAGCGCCGGTTATCCGCTGCGGGCCGAGTGGTTCGCGGCGCATCTGGAGTTTCGTTTTCCCAAGGTCGGCGATTACGCGGTCAACGGTATCGAACTGGAATTGCGTCAGGCGCTTGAGCCGTGGCATGTGCTGGGCGAAGAGGGCGCGGCGGGTGGCACGGTACGTTACGTCGATTCATCGCTGGAGCGCTTGCAGGTCAAACTCAAAGGCCTGCCACCGCAACGCTATTTGCTGACCTGCAACGGCATCGCGGTGCCATTGCATCCGACCGGGCGAGTAGGCGAATTTGTCGCGGGCGTGCGCTATCGCGCCTGGCAACCGGCCAACTGCCTGCAACCGACCATCCCGGTGCACGCGCCGCTGGTGTTCGACTTGCTCGATACGTGGATGGCGCGCTCGCTGGGCGGCTGCCAGTACCATGTGGCGCATCCGGGCGGGCGCAATTACGAGACGCTGCCGGTCAACGCCAACGAAGCGGAGAGCCGGCGCATGGCGCGTTTCTTCCGGGTCGGACACACGCCGGGGAAACTTCCTATACCCAATGTGGAAATAAACGACGAGCTACCGATGACAATCGATTTGCGCCGTTTCTAAATCGCACACAGCGCCCGGATTTTTCGTCTATCCGGGCGTCATGTGCCTGCGTTAGTCTGACCTTTCCTTGCTGTCTGCCGAGCTTTCCATGCCTGACCTGCTAGACCGCTACCCGCTGACGGCGGGCACTTATCACGAACTGCTGGATGCCGGCGGTGCGGTACGTCCGCATTGGCAGCGGCTGTTCGACCAATTGCAGCGCAGCACACCGGCGCAACTGGTGCAGCGTCAGGCATTGCTGGCCCGGCAGATTCAGGAAAACGGCGTCACCTACAACGTCTATGCCGACCCCAAAGGCGCGGATCGCCCGTGGGAACTGGACTTGTTGCCGCATGTGATCGCGGCGGATGAGTGGCAACAGCTGTCGGCGGGTATCGCCCAGCGAGCGCGATTGCTCAACGCCGTACTAGCTGACCTGTATGGGCCGCAGCGCTTGATCAGCGAAGGTCTGCTGCCGGCGGAACTGGTATTCGGTCACAACAATTTTCTGTGGCCATGTCAGGGCATTGTGCCGCCGGAAAATGCGTTTCTGCATCTGTACGCCGTGGATCTGGCGCGCACGCCGGACGGGCGCTGGTGGGTGACGGCGGATCGCACTCAGGCACCTTCGGGCGCCGGTTACGCACTGGAAAACCGCACCATCGTGTCCCGCGCCTTCCCCGAGTTGTACCGTGATTTGAAGGTGCAGCATCTGGCCGGTTTCTTTCGCACATTGCAGGAAACACTGGCCCGCCAGGCACCCACTGACGACGAAGCGCCGCTGGTGGTGTTGCTGACGCCGGGGCGGTTCAACGAAAGCTATTTCGAACACCTCTATCTGGCGCGTCAGCTCGGTTATCCCTTGGTGGAGGGCGGCGACCTCACGGTGCGCGATGCCACCGTCTACCTGAAAACCCTCAGCGGCCTGCGCCGGGTGCACGCGATCATGCGCCGGCTCGACGACGACTTCTGCGATCCACTGGAGCTGCGCACGGACTCGGCGCTCGGCGTTCCCGGTCTGCTTGAAGCGGTGCGTCAGGGCCGGGTGCTGGTGGCCAATGCGCTGGGCAGCGGCGTGTTGGAATCGCCGGGTTTGCTGGGTTTTCTGCCGAGGATCAACCAGTTCCTGTTCGGCGAAGACTTGCTCCTGCCGTCCATCGCAACGTGGTGGTGCGGTGAAGCGCCGGTGTTGGCCCAGGCGCTGGAAAAACTGCCTGAACTGTTGATCAAACCGGCCTTTCCGTCGCAAAGCTTCGCGCCGGTATTTGGTCGCGATCTGAGTGAAAAGCAGCGTCAATCTCTCGCCGAACGCATGCAGGCTCGCCCTTACGCGTATGTTGCGCAAGAATTGGCCCAGCTCTCCCAAGCGCCAATCTGGCAAGCCGAAGACGGTCAGTTGCAACCTCGGGCGATCGGTATGCGTGTGTACGCGGCGGCCAGTCGTGACGGCTATCGAGTGCTGCCGGGCGGTCTGACCCGAGTGGCGGCCGAGGCTGACGCCGAAGTGGTGTCGATGCAGCGCGGCGGGGCGAGCAAGGACACCTGGGTGCTGGGCGATCGTCCGCCGAGCGGTGAGCAGTGGAAGACCCAGCGCAACGTCGGCGTGCACGATCTGGTCAGGCGTGATCCTTATCTGCCGTCGCGGGTGGTGGAAAACCTGTTCTGGTTCGGCCGTTACTGCGAGCGTTGCGACGACAGTGCGCGGCTGCTGCGAATCATGCTCGCGCGGTATGTCGATGGCGACGACCCGCAAGCGTTGCAGGCTGCGGTCGATCTTGGCGAGCGGCTGTCGCTGTTGCCGGACGAAGGTGAACTGCCGGAGCGGTTGCTGGCCGCGCTGCTCGGCGAAGACTGGTCGTTCAGCCTGCGCTCCAACCTGCAACGTTTGCAGTGGGCGGCTTCACAGGTGCGCGGCAAGCTCTCTCGGGAAAACTGGCAGGCGCTGGTCGAGTTGCAGCGTGAAGCGCTGGAACTTGAGACCGACGAGCCTGACTTTGGCGAGTTGCTGGATTTTCTCAACCGTCTGGTGATGTCGCTGGCGGCGCTGTCGGGGTTCGCGCTGGACGACATGACCCGTGACGAAGGCTGGCGCTTTCTGATGATCGGCCGGCGCATCGAACGGCTGCAGTTCCTCAGCAGCAGTCTGGCGGGGTTTCTGCGTGGGGCCGGTGCATGCGATCAGGCCGGGCTTGAGTGGTTGCTGGAATTGGGCAACAGCAGCATCACCTATCGATCACGCTATCTGGCGGTGGCGCAGTTGATCCCGGTGCTCGACCTGCTGCTGCTCGATGAACAGAACCCGCACGCGGTGTTGTTCCAGTTGAAACTGGTGACCCGCACATTGAAGCGCCTGAATGATGATTTCGGCGTGCCACGGGAGGCCGGACTGTCGCTGTTGGTCGAGCGTCTGGCACGGTTTGACCTGGGCTGCCTGGAGAATCCGTTGTTCGGCGAATCCAGCGTACGCGCGGCGCTTGATGGTCTGGCGGATCTGATGCAAGAGATCGCCGAAGCCAGCGGGCAAGTCTCGGATCGATTGGCCCTGCGCCATTTCGCCCATGTCGATGATGTCAGCCAGCGCACGGTGTCCGTCTGATGAGCGCGCATTACCAGATCTTCCACGACACCTGTTACCACTACGACAGCCCGGTTTCCCTGGCGCAGCAATTGGCGCACCTGTGGCCGCGCGAGTGCAGTTGGCAGCGCTGCACGGAACAACAATTGCTGATCAGTCCGCAACCATCGGCACGGCGCGATGAACTGGATGTGTTCGGCAATCCGCTGACGCGGCTGGCGTTCGAGCGACCGCACGATGAGTTGCAGGTCAACGCCCGGCTCACTGTTGAAGTGCTGGCGCGGCCGGCGCTGGATTTCACGCAATCTCCGGCGTGGGAGCTGACGCGCAATGCGTTGAGCTACAGCAGTCAGCCTCTGCACGCCGAATTGCTTGAGGCTTGCCGTTATCGCTTTCAGTCACCGTACGTGCATCTGAAGCGCAGCTTCGTCGAGTTCTCGGAAAGCTGTTTTCCACCCTGGAAGCCGTTGCTGTTGGGCGTGCAGGCCTTGATGCAGAAAATTTTCAGCGAATTCACCTTTGATGCCGAAGCGACCCAAGTGGCGACACCGCTTGTGGAAGTGCTTGAACGACGTCGTGGGGTCTGTCAGGACTTTGCGCATCTGATGCTGGCCTGTGTGCGTTCTCGAGGCCTTGCTGCACGTTATATCAGCGGGTATCTGCTGACCCAGCCACCACCCGGGCAGCCACGATTGATCGGCGCCGATGCGTCGCATGCTTGGGTATCGGTGTTTTGCCCGGTGTTGGGTTGGGTGGATTTTGATCCGACCAACAATGTGCAGCCGGCGCTGGAGCACATCACGCTGGCGTGGGGGCGGGACTTTTCCGATGTGTCGCCGTTGCGCGGGGTGATTCTGGGCGGGGGGAACCATGATCCGGAAGTGCAGGTCACGGTGATGCCACTGGAGTAACGCGTATTGGGGAGCTTTTGTGGCGAGGGGATTTATCCCCGTTCGGCTGCGAAGCAGTCGCCCAATCCAGACAACTCAATCGGATTGGCGGGACGCAGGGGGGCCGCTTCGCGACCCAACGGGGATAAATCCCCTCGCCACAGATCGCTCCCTCAGGGAACGGATCAATCAATCAGGCGTCAGGCGCCTGTTCTTTCGGTGCATCTGCTTGTGTTTCTGCATCTACAGCGTCTTCTGTCGCCACTTCACCGTCAGGGTTCAGTGCTGCTTCTTCAGCTGATTGTTTCTTGCGCTGAAGCTTTTCCTCTTTCTTCTTTTCCTTTTCCAGGTCTCGTTGACGTTTGGCGAAGGAGTAATTGGGTTTGGCCATGGGCGATCCTCTTGGGTCGAAGGTGAGGTTGAGCGGCGCATATTCTGCCCTGTATCGGTGCCCGGCTGTTAGCCGGGTTTTTGGTCGACCCACTTTGGCGTGACGGTCGGCTTCCAGTGATCGAGGGCGTCGAGCAGCGTTTGCGGCGATTCGCTCACTTGCAGCATGTCACGGTGTGGCCCGCGAACGAAGCCTTCGCCGACGATATGGTCGAGAAAAGCAGTGAGTTTGCTGTAGAAACCGTTCACTTCCAGCAGGCCCAACGGCTTGCCGTGGTAGCCAAGCTGGCCCCAGGTCCAGACTTCGAACAGTTCTTCCAGGGTGCCGAGGCCGCCGGGCAGCGCGATAAACGCATCGCTGAGTTCGGCCATCCGCGCCTTGCGGGCGTGCATGCCATCAACCACTTCCAGGCGCGTCAGGCTTTTGTGACCGATTTCCTTGTCCATCAGGCTCTGCGGGATGATGCCGATCACCTCGCCACCGGCGGCCAGTGCTGCGTCGGCGACGATGCCCATCAGACCGACGGCGCCACCGCCATAGACCAGCGTCAACTTACGCTCGGCCAATGCGCGACCAAGGGCGACGGCGGCTTCGGTGTATGCCGGGTCAGTGCCCGCATTGGCACCGCAAAATACACAAACGGATGTAAGAGACATGCCTTTCTCCTGGGCGATCAGTCGCACAGGGTAATGGCTGGGACGCTTTGATCCAAGGTCTAGAGTTCGCGCTCCGGCGATTCAAAGGTACCGCTGGCGCCACAGGCGTAGGCGGCGAGCAAGCTGCACAACAGGCCGTTAAAGATCATGACAGGCACTCCGTTTCAGTGAGATGCGCCGATCATAGATTCAGCCGGGTGATCTGGCCGTTAGATTGTGTCGATGAGTGTCATAGCCTGAAAGTTGTATACAATTTTTGACTCAAGTCATAGGAACTTGCGAAGATTTCAGGCAGTCTTTCAACCATTAGTGTCTTTGTTAACCCTGCCTTGGAGATTCACCATGTTTTCCAAAGTTGTTGCGGTATCCCTGCTGGCGCTGGCCAGCAGCCAATTGATG
>NZ_JBIWAL010000022.1:23276-34868 GCF_044760045.1 Pseudomonas sp. NPDC098747
AATAATGACTATAAAAACCATAACTACAAGATTAAACAAAATATAAAAATAAAATACGCTATACCTAAATAATCTTGACAGCAGCCAATTGATGGCTGCCGAGTGCAAAACCACCGTTGACTCCACCGACCAGATGTCCTTCAACACCAAGGCCATCGAAATCGACAAGAGCTGCAAGACCTTCACCATCGAACTGACCCACTCCGGCAGCCTGCCGAAGAACGTCATGGGCCATAACCTGGTGATCAGCAAAGAAGCTGACATGCAGCCGATCGCCACCGATGGCCTGGCTGCCGGCATCGACAAAAGCTACCTGAAGGACGGTGATGCACGCATCATCGCTCACACCAAAATCATCGGCGCCAAGGAAACCGACTCGGTAACCTTCGATGTGTCGAAGCTCAATGCCAGCGAAAAATACGGCTTCTTCTGCTCGTTCCCAGGCCACATCTCGATGATGAAAGGCACCGTGACCCTGAAGTAATCAGGTTCACCGCGTCATCGTTCTTCGCGAGCAGGCTCGCTCCCACATTCGACCGAGATCAATGTGGGAGCGAGCTTGCTCGCGAAGAGGCCATCTGCATCGGCAGATAATCTGGCCAAAGAAAAGCCCGCTGAGGATCACTCCCCAGCGGGCTTTTTCATTCGCTCGCCGATTACGGCGCGAACGGCATCACACGTTTGTGATGAGTCTTGTTGTACGTATCAACAATGATCCTGAACGCCTCTTCACGCAGCGGCTCGCCGTGCAGGAAGGCGTCGATTTCGGTGTAGGTCACGCCATGGGACGCTTCGTCCGGTTTGCCCGGCGACAGGTCTTCGAGGTCGGCAGTCGGGATTTTCTCGACCAGCGACTCTGGCGCGCCGAAGCTGCGGGCAATCGCCCGTACCTGGTTTTTCACCAGACCGCTGAGTGGGGCGAGGTCACAGGCGCCGTCGCCGAACTTGGTGAAAAACCCCATCACTGCTTCCGCTGCGTGGTCGGTGCCGATCACCAAACCGCCCGCCGCGCCTGCAATCGTGTACTGCGCAACCATGCGCATCCGCGCCTTGGTGTTGCCGAGCACGAAATCAACTGACACCGCGTGCTTGCCTTCGAACGCCGCCACTTCACTGGCCAGCGCCTTCACCGCCGGACCGATGTTGACGGTGTGGCGTTCGTCCGGGGCGATGAAATCCACCGAGGCCTGAGCGTCGTGCTCGTCGAACTGGGTTTCATACGGCAGGCGTACGGCGATGAACTTGTACGCATTGTCGCCGCTACGTTCGCGCAATTCACGCATCGCGCGCTGGGCCAGCAGGCCGGCGGTCAGCGAATCGACGCCGCCGCTGATGCCCAGCACAAGCGTCTTGAGCCCGGAATTGACCAGGCAATCCTGAATGAAGGTAATGCGCCGGGCGACTTCGGCTTGCAGGGCCCTGTGGTCAGCGAACGGCGGTTGCACCTTGAGCTGTTCAGCAATCTCACGCTGTACGGCTTGCATGAATTCACTCCTTGCTAGATAGACTGGAATCGGCAGGAACCTGGAAAACATGTCGCAAATAGGCGACGAAATTCGGGTCTTTGCAGTGGGTCTTGCCTGGCTCGTCGGAGATCTTTGCCACCGCTTGGCCGTTGCAGGCGGTCATTTTAAGCACGATGCTCATCGGTTCGACACCCGGAATGTCACAGGTGAGGTTGGTGCCGATGCCGAAGCTTACGTTGATCCGCTCATGCAGCGCGCGGAAGATCTCCAGCGACTTGGGTAACGTCAGGCTGTCGGAGAACACCAGGGTCTTGCTCATCGGGTCGATACCGAGCTTGTGATAGTGGGCGATACATTTTTCGCCCCACGCCACAGGATCCCCGGAATCGTGGCGCAAACCGTCGAAAAGCTTAGCGAAGAACAAGTCGAAATCGCCGAGGAAAGCATCGGTGGTGATGCAATCGGTGAGGGCGATCCCCAGCAAACCCCGGTACTCGCGGACCCAGCAATCAAGGGCGGCGATCTGGCTGTCGATCAGCCGCGGGCCGAGTTGCTGATGCGCCATGATCCATTCATGGGCCATGGTGCCCAGCGGTTTCATGTCCAGTTCACGCGATAGATGCACGTTGCTGGTGCCGACGAATCGGCCGGGGAAATCGTGCTTGAGCACGTTCACCACTTCTTCCTGCACACGGTAGGAAAACCGTCGGCGGGTGCCGAAATCAGCCACCTGCAGTTGCGACAACTCATCGGCCGAAGCGTTGGCTGTCAGCCAGTCGAACTTGCGATAGAGCTGTTCGCGCGCCTGTTCGAGCACGGTTTCGCGATAGCGATAACGGTTGCGCACTTCGCTGACGATCGCCAGCAGCGGCACTTCGTAGAGGATCACATGCAGCCACGGCCCGCGCAGGCGGATGAACAGCTCGCCGTTCTCGATGCCAGTGTGCACGTAGCGCAGATTGAAGCGGAACAAGCCGAGGAAGCGCAGGAAGTCCGGTTTCAGGAAGCTGATGCGCTCCAGAAAACTCAGTTGATCGGCGCTCAGGCTCAGCTCGGCCAGACGCTCAATCTGGTAGCGGATCTCGGCCAGATACGGGCGCAAGTCCTCACTGTTACGGCAACGAAACTCCCATTCGACTTCGACGTTGGGGTAGTTGTGCAGCACTGCCTGCATCATCGTCAATTTGTAGAAGTCGGTGTCGAGCAGGTTCTGCACGATGCGATCGGCAAACACGCTCTCGCTCATAACGGGGTCTCCAGGTGCGCCGCGCCGTGGCGCGGTCTCAATCAATGGCGCTAGTGGCGCATATCAGCGGTGGGGATTGCCAGCAATATTTGGTCGGTGGAAGACATTGTGGCGAGGGGATTTATCTCCGTTGGGTCGCGCAGCGGCCCCAAAATCTCAAAAGCGACGACTGCTGCGCAGCCGAACGGGGATAAATCCCCTCGCCACAGGGGCTGGTTTCAGCCTGGATTGTCGATTTGTTCCAGCATCCATTTCACAAAATCCCTCACCTTGGGCACTTCCGCAGAGTGTTCCGGGTAGGCCAGGTAGTAGGCGTCGGTGCTGGGCATTGCATGCTGCCAGGGAATGACCAGTTTGCCGTCGGCCAACTCTTCTTCCACCAGAAACCGTGGCAACAGCGCCACACCGCAGCCGACCTGTGCGGCGCGGATGCACATATAAAAGGTTTCAAAACGCGGGCCGTGGTAGCTGTGTTCGGTCTGATAACCCTGACTGTCGAACCAGTCGTGCCAGGCCTGTGGCCGCGAAGCATTTTGCAGCAGCACCAGATCGGTGAGCTGTGTCGGATCGGTGAAAGGCTTGTCGGGCAGGCTGCCGGGGGCGCACACCGGCACCAGCTCTTCGCCGAACAGCTTCAGGCATTCAGTGCCGGGGCGCGAGCCTTGGCCGAAATAGAACGCCAGATCGCTGCGCCCTTGCAGCAAATCGTCGGCCTCCTGCTCGTTGCACATGTCGAGATGGATCGACGGATGGCGCAAGCGCCAGCCTTTGAGGCGTGGCACCAGCCAGCGGGCGCCGAAGGTCGAAGGCGTGGAGACGCGCAGGACTTCGGTCTCGCCGCCGTAGGAACGCAGGTAATGGGTCGACATCTCTACCTGCGTGAGGATTTTTCTGACTTCCACCAAGTACAAATCCCCGGCCGGGGTCATCTGTAAACGCCGGCGTACCCGGCGGAACAACAAGTGCTGCAACAATTCCTCAAGCTGCGCGACCTGTTTGCTGACGGCGCTTTGGGTCAGGTTCATTTCCTCGGCGGCCCGGGTGAAACTCAGGTGCCGGGTCACGGCCTCGAAGCACTGCAATGCGGTGATCGAGGGCAAGTGGCGTTTGTTCAGCATGGCTGATCCTTTTCTTGTCTTTCTATGCGCAGCATGAATAAACGGAATGATATCTCGCGTAAAGGTCGTTTGTTGCCTCGCCGTACTGACGCTACAACTAAAGGCTTGCCCGGTCGTGAAAAACCGACCGCACACATTCAGTTTTTTGCTTGAGGAGTGACCCATGGTTGCCGCATTGCTTGATCGTCTTGGTGTGAACCCGGCCCTTTATCAGAACGGCAAAGTGCCGGTGCATTCGCCGATCGACGGCAGCCGTATCGCCGCCGTCAACTGGGAAGGCCCGGCCGAGGTCGAGCAGCACATCAGTCGCGCAGATCATGCGTTCGAGGCGTGGCGTAAGGTGCCGGCCCCGCGTCGCGGCGAACTGGTGCGACAATTCGGTGAGGTGCTGCGCGAGTACAAGACCGATCTCGGCGAGCTGGTGTCGTGGGAGGCGGGCAAAATTACCCAGGAAGGCTTGGGTGAAGTACAGGAGATGATCGACATCTGCGACTTCGCCGTCGGCCTGTCCCGCCAACTGTACGGCTTGACCATCGCCTCCGAGCGCCCGGGCCACCACATGCGTGAAACCTGGCACCCACTGGGCGTGGTCGGTGTCATCAGCGCGTTCAACTTCCCGGTTGCGGTGTGGGCGTGGAACACCACGCTGGCGCTGGTCTGTGGCAACCCTGTGGTGTGGAAACCCTCGGAGAAAACCCCGCTGACGGCGCTGGCCTGTCAGGCGCTGTTTGATCGTGTGGTGAAGAATTTCAGCGATGCTCCGGCGAGCCTCTGCCAGGTGATCATCGGTGGCCGTGACGCCGGCGAAGCGCTGGTCGATGACCCTCGTGTGGCACTGATCAGTGCCACCGGCAGCACCCGCATGGGCCGCGAAGTGGCGCCGAAAGTCGCCGCGCGTTTCGCTCGCAGCATTCTCGAACTGGGCGGCAACAACGCGATGATCCTCGGCCCAAGCGCCGACCTAGACATGGCGGTACGCGCGATCCTCTTCAGTGCGGTCGGCACCGCCGGTCAGCGTTGCACCACGTTGCGTCGCCTGATCGCCCACGAGTCGGTGAAAGAAGAAATCGTCACCCGCCTCAAGGCTGCGTACGCGAAAGTGCGTATCGGCCATCCGCTGGAAGGCAATCTGATCGGCCCGCTGATCGATAAACACAGTTTCGAAAACATGCAGGATGCGCTGGAGCAGGCATTGAGCGAGGGCGGCCGGGTGTTCGGCGGCAAGCGTCAATTGCAGGATCAATTCCCCAATGCTTACTACGTCTCTCCGGCGATTGTGGAAATGCCGGAGCAGAGCGATGTGGTTTGCAGCGAGACCTTCGCGCCGATTCTGTATGTAGTCGGCTATAGCGATTTCGAGGAAGCGTTGCGCTTGAACAACGCTGTGCCGCAAGGTCTGTCGTCGTGCATCTTTACTACCGACGTGCGTGAGGCTGAACGGTTCATGTCGGCGGTCGGCAGCGACTGTGGCATCGCCAACGTCAACATCGGCCCGAGCGGTGCGGAAATCGGCGGGGCGTTTGGGGGTGAGAAGGAGACCGGTGGCGGTCGTGAGTCGGGTTCCGACGCCTGGCGCGCGTACATGCGCCGCCAGACCAACACCGTGAACTATTCGCTGGAGTTGCCGCTGGCGCAGGGCATTACGTTCGATTGACTGATGGATCTCTCCTGTAGGAGTGAAACCTGTGGCGAGGGGATTTATCCCCGTTGGGCCGCGCAGCGGCCCTGAAAATTTAAAAGCGACGACTGCTTTGCAGCCGAACGGGGCGGTGCGACGTTTCGCTAAATCCCCTCGCCACAAAGGCTCAATCCTACATTGAATTGTGTGTTTGGCAGGTTTCTGTTGGAGTCTGGCAATGCCGTTACGCGAAGAATGTCTGTGGGAAAAACTCACGCCGCAAAGGCCCGATAATACGGCGCTCAAGGGTGAGGTAAAAGTTGATGTCTGCGTGATCGGCGCCGGGTTCACCGGGTTGTCAGCGGCGCTGCATCTGTTGGAAAAAGGCAAGACCGTTTGCGTGCTGGAAGCTCATCGTGCCGGTCACGGCGGGTCCGGGCGCAATGTCGGGCTGGTCAACGCCGGCATGTGGATCCCGCCGGACGAGATCGAAGCCGGATTCGGCGAGGCGGTCGGCAGTCAGCTCAACCGCATGCTCGGGGCGGCGCCATCACTGGTGTTCAGCCTTGTGGATAAATACAACATCGATTGCCAGTTACGCCGCGACGGCACCCTGCACATGGCGCACAACGCCAAGGGAGAGGCGGATCTGCGCAGTCGTGAACAACAGTGGAAACGCCGTGGCGCGCCCGTCGAATTGCTGACGGGCAAGGCTTGTGAGCAAGCGACCGGCACGCAGAAAATCGCCGCCGCGTTGCTTGATCGCCGCGCCGGCACGCTCAATCCGATGGCCTATGTCACCGGTCTGGCGAATGCCGTGAGCGGACTCGGCGGGCAGATGTTTGATCACTCGCCGGTCACTCGGCTTGAGCGCATGGGGCAACAATGGTCAGTGCAGACCGAGCACGGATCGGTGCTTGCCGGGCAAGTGGTGATCGCCTCCAACGCCTACACCGAAGGCGACTGGACCGAACTCAAAC
Source organism: Pseudomonas sp. NPDC098747 (assembly GCF_044760045.1). Taxonomy (NCBI): domain Bacteria; kingdom Pseudomonadati; phylum Pseudomonadota; class Gammaproteobacteria; order Pseudomonadales; family Pseudomonadaceae; genus Pseudomonas; species Pseudomonas sp. NPDC098747. The sequence continues at coordinate 29,705 of NZ_JBIWAL010000022.1, forward strand.
GCAACTTCTTCCCCGGTTATTACTATCAGGTCGCCTCGGTGCCGCTGACCGAAGACGCCGCGCAGGAGATTCTGCCGGGCGGGCAGGGCTCGTGGGACACGCGACAAGTGTTGAGCAGCATCCGCCGCGACAAAGAAGGGCGGTTACTGCTCGGCAGCCTCGGCAACGGCAATCAGAAACCGGCCTGGTTTCTCAAGGCCTGGGCCGACCGGGTGCAGCAGCACTACTTCCCCAATCTGCAACCGGTTGAATGGGAATGCACCTGGACCGGGCGTATTGCATTCACGCCCGATCACTTGATGCGCCTGTTCGAACCGGCGCCCGGTCTGGTCGCCGTCACCGGTTATAACGGCCGTGGCGTGACAACTGGCACCGTGGTCGGCAAGGCCTTCGCCGATTACCTGTGCAATGGCAATCCTCAGGCCCTGCCGATTCCCTTTGCACCGATGCAGCCCCTGGCAGGCGTGGGTTTGCGCAGTTGCCTGTACGAGGCGGGTTTCTCGCTGTATCACGCGGGCCAGTGCCTGCGCATCGTTATTTGATTGTTGAAATATGTTGCCGGAAGCGGCGCTTTTCGAGGCAGCGACTAGCCTGTAATGGTGCGGGTTGTAGCAGTCCCGCACCAGCAGTGTGCAGTTCGGTGACGCGGGCTGTTACAGGCTGGTTGCACGTCGTTTGTTGCCGCGGTTGCAATGATGGCGCAAGCGGGTTGCGCCTGAAAAAATAAATGGTTTCACCTTCTGCGGTTTAGACGGTTGCACGCCCAATGAAAATGGGAACGAAACAGTCGAAATAACAAGAAAGCAGCGACTTTTTGAAGAATAAAAAACCGATGGCACGGCCCTTGCTCTGAGCTTTAAGAGAAGTGAAGTCGCAGTGCCAACTAAAAAAAACCTTGGAGCACCACCTCATGTCCCAGACGTTTTACAAGAAAGGCTTTCTGGCCCTCGCAGTGGCTACTGCGTTGGGTGTTTCTGCGTTTGCTCAAGCCGATGTCAAAATCGGTGTAGCGGGTCCAATGACTGGCGCCAACGCAGCATTTGGCGAGCAGTACATGAAGGGTGCACAGGCGGCGTCTGACGCGGTCAACGCAGCAGGCGGTGTCAACGGGGAGAAAATCGTACTGGTCAAGGGCGATGACGCCTGCGAACCGAAGCAGGCCGTGACGGTCGCCAAGGACCTCACCAACCAGAAAGTCGCCGGTGTGGTCGGTCACTTTTGCTCCTCTTCAACCATTCCAGCGTCGGAAATCTACGATGAAGCGGGCATCATCGCGATCACTCCGGGTTCCACCAACCCGCAAGTGACCGAGCGTGGCCTGAGCGCCATGTTCCGTATGTGCGGGCGTGATGACCAGCAAGGCATCGTTGCCGGCGACTACATCGTCGACGTGCTCAAGGGCAAGAAAGTCGTCGTGCTGCACGACAAAGACACCTACGGTCAGGGCCTGGCCGATGCCACCAAGGCACAACTGGTCAAGCGCGGCGTGACCCCAGTGTTGTACGAAGGCCTGACCCGTGGTGAAAAAGACTTCAGCACTATCGTCACCAAAATCCGTGGCGCTGGCGCCGACGTCGTTTACTTCGGTGGTCTGCACCCGGAAGCCGGCCCACTGGTTCGCCAACTGCGTGAGCAAGGCCTGAAAGACGTCAAGTTCATGTCCGATGACGGCATCGTTACCGACGAACTGGTGACCACCGCTGGTGGCCCGCAATTCGTCGATGGCGTGCTGATGACCTTCGGTGCCGACCCACGCATGCTGCCGGACAGCAAGGCTGTTGTAGACGCTTTCCGCAAGGCCGGCACCGAGCCTGAGGGTTACACCCTGTACGCCTACGCCTCGGTTCAGACCCTGGCCGCAGCCTTCAACGGCGCCAAATCCAACAAGGGCGAAGAAGCCGCCGCCTGGCTGAAGAAAAACACGGTGAAAACCGTCATGGGCGAGAAAGCCTGGGACTCCAAGGGCGACCTGAAAGTCTCCGACTACGTGGTTTACCAGTGGGACAAGGACGGCAAATACCACCAGCTGGAAAAACAGAAGTAAGGGCTGACGCGATCAGCTGACTCCCACCGATCCCCTGTGGGAGCGAGCTTGCTCGCGAATACGGGGTGTCAGTCGCCACAAACGGTAGCTGATACACCGCTTTCGCGAGCAAGCTCGCTCCCACAAGGGGGCGGGGTGGCCTTTCTGATCGTGACTGACATTGCTCCGACGTAAATCTGTATTTTTCCTAGAAGAACCGCACACCCCGGGTGTGCAGGTTCTCACTGCGTGAGATTGCGTTATGGATGGTATTTTCCTGCAGCAACTGGTCAACGGCCTGACCCTCGGGTCGGTCTATGGCCTGATCGCCATCGGCTACACAATGGTCTATGGCATCATCGGCATGATCAACTTCGCCCATGGCGAGGTTTACATGATTTCCGCTTACCTGGCGGCAATCAGTCTGGCTCTGCTGGCGTACTTCGGTATCGAATCTTTCCCTCTGCTGATGCTCGGCACCCTGATCTTCACCATCGTCGTCACGGCGGTGTATGGCTGGGTCATCGAGCGTGTTGCCTACAAACCCCTGCGCAACTCCACACGGCTGGCGCCGCTGATCAGCGCCATCGGTATTTCCCTGATCCTGCAAAACTATGCACAGATCGCCCAAGGCGCGAAACAACAGGGCGTTCCGACGCTGCTCACTGGCGCATGGCGGGTCGAAGTCGGCACCGGTTTCGTGCAACTGACCTACACCAAAGTCTTTATTCTGGTGGCCGCATTCGTCGGCATGGGGCTGCTGACCTACATCATCAAGTACACCAAGCTCGGCCGCATGTGCCGCGCTACTCAGCAAGACCGCAAGATGGCCTCGATCCTGGGGATCAACACCGACCGGGTGATTTCCTACGTGTTCATCATCGGTGCAGCCATGGCGGCACTCGCTGGTGTGCTGATCACCATGAACTACGGCACCTTCGACTTCTACGCCGGCTTCATCATCGGCATCAAGGCGTTCACCGCAGCAGTACTCGGCGGGATCGGTTCGCTGCCGGGCGCCATGTTGGGCGGGATCATCCTCGGTATCTCCGAGTCGCTGTTCTCCGGCCTGGTCAACTCCGACTACAAAGACGTGTTCAGCTTCTCGCTGCTCGTACTTGTTCTGGTCTTCCGGCCGCAGGGCCTGTTGGGCCGTCCTCTTGTGTCGAAGGTGTAAGCGATGTCTGCAACCACTAAAAAATCCATTGATGTCAAAAAAAGCCTGGTTGAGGCGATTCTGGCCGGCCTGATTGCCTTGATTGTTTTCGGGCCGATCGTCGGTGTCGTGCTCGACGGTTACAGCTTCAACCTTGAAATGACCCGCGTGGCATGGATCATCGCCATCGTCATGGCGGGCCGGTTTGCCCTCAGCCTGTTTCTGCAAACGCCCAAGGGCCTGAAGATTCTCGACGGATTCGAGAGCACCGGGTCGGGTGTGCACGTATTGCCCGCCGATCACAAATCAAGCCTGCGCTGGATCATCCCGCTGGTGATTCTGCTTGCTGTGGCCGTGCCGTTCTTCTCCAACTCCTACCTGCTGGGCGTGGTCATCCTCGGGTTGATCTATGTGCTGCTAGGGTTGGGTCTGAACATCGTGGTCGGTCTGGCCGGTCTGCTCGACCTTGGTTACGTGGCGTTCTACGCCATCGGTGCCTACGGTCTGGCGCTCGGATATCAATACCTCGGGCTGGGTTTCTGGACGGTGCTGCCACTGGCGGCGATCACCGCTGGCCTCGCCGGCTGCATCCTCGGTTTCCCTGTGCTGCGCTTGCATGGCGACTACCTGGCGATCGTGACCCTGGGATTCGGTGAAATCATTCGCCTGGTTCTCAACAACTGGCTGTCCCTGACCGGTGGCCCGAACGGTATGCCGGCACCGCTGCCGACGTTTTTTGGTCTGGAATTCGGCAAGCGGGCGAAGGATGGCGGGGTGCCGTTTCATGAGTTTTTCGGCATCGCTTACAACCCGGACGTGAAGTACTACTTCATCTATGCGGTGTTGTTCCTCGTGGTACTGGCCGTGCTGTACATCAAGCATCGTCTGGTGAAAATGCCGGTCGGTCGCGCTTGGGAAGCCTTGCGTGAAGATGAAATCGCCTGCCGCTCGATGGGCCTCAACCACGTACTGGTCAAGCTCTCCGCTTTCACCATCGGTGCTTCGACGGCGGGTCTGGCGGGCGTGTTCTTCGCCACCTATCAAGGCTTCGTCAACCCGACTTCGTTCACCTTCTTCGAATCGGCGCTGATCCTCGCCATCGTCGTCCTCGGCGGCATGGGCTCGACCATCGGCGTGGTGATTGCAGCGTTCGTGCTGACCGTTGCCCCGGAACTGCTGCGCGGTTTCGCTGAATATCGCGTGCTGTTGTTCGGCATCCTGATGGTGTTGATGATGATCTGGCGACCACGCGGGCTGATCCGCATCAGCCGTACCGGGGTCAAACCACGCAAAGGTGCCATTCACTATGAGAGGACTGCGCAATGAGTGAAGTCGTACTCTCTGTTGAAAAACTGATGATGCACTTCGGTGGCATCAAGGCGCTGAGCGATGTCAGCCTGAAGGTCAAACGCAACTCGATCTTTGCCCTGATCGGCCCCAACGGCGCGGGCAAGACCACTGTGTTCAACTGCCTGACCGGTTTTTACAAGGCCACCGGCGGCAAGATCGAACTCAACGTGCGCGGCCAGCAGACCAACGTGATTCAGTTGCTGGGCGAATCGTTCAAACCGACCGATTTCGTTTCGCCGAAAAGCTTTCTCAGCCGGATGTACTACAAAATGTTCGGCGGTACCCATCTGGTGAACCGCGCAGGGCTGGCCCGAACCTTCCAGAACATTCGTCTGTTCAAGGAAATGTCGGTGCTGGAAAACCTGCTGGTGGCCCAGCACATGTGGGTCAACCGCAACATGCTCGCCGGCATCCTCAACACGAAGGGCTATCGCAAGGCCGAAAGCGATGCACTGGACTGTGCGTTCTACTGGCTTGAAGTGGTCGATCTGGTGGACTGCGCCAACCGTCTGGCCGGTGAACTCTCGTACGGTCAGCAACGCCGTCTGGAGATCGCTCGGGCCATGTGCACGCGGCCGCAGATCATCTGCCTCGAATATCCGGCCTCGTTTCTGAATCTTGTTTTAAGTTTATTT